>NZ_JAMFRV010000239.1 GCF_026224925.1 Pseudomonas sp.
AGCACGCGCAAGACTTTGCTGCTGCGAATCGCTGACAAGTCGCGCACCTGGCTTTTCTTCACCACCACGGGCGGCCCGGTCAACCGCGCGAGAGCGGGCAACGGCAGCAATGCCAGTGCACAAAACACGATCAAAAACGTGGGTCGCGTCATCCGCTCTCCAGGGAATGCGTGCCAAAAAATAAGCCGCAAAAAGTCGAAAACCTGGCGTCGAAGCGATTAATTAAATCGTCGCAACTCGCAAAGCACTTCAACAGAGTGTTCCAACCAGCGGTAGCAGCTGAGTTTTTTTGATATCGGTCCAGGTCTGATACTCTCTTCAGCCTTAGGCCTGAGGTAGCACCATGCAACTCATCGACATCGGCGTCAACCTGACCAACTCCAGCTTCGCTAATAAGGAGCAGGCAGTCCTTGATCGTGCTTACGAAGCGGGTGTGGGTCAATTGGTGCTCACCGGCACCCACGTCGAGAGCAGCGAGCAGGCATTAGAGCTGTGCCACCGACTGGACGAGTCCGCTCAGCGGTTGTTTTCCACCGCCGGAATTCACCCGCATTCGGCCAGTGACTGGACGTCTAACAGCGAACGCCAACTGCGGGCTTTGTTGAAGGAAGATCGAGTGCGCGCCGTGGGTGAATGCGGACTGGATTTCAATCGCGATTTCTCTCCTCGTTCGCAACAGGAGAAGGTGCTGGAAGAGCACTTGGCGTTGGCGGTAGAGCTGCAAATGCCGGTGTTTTTGCATGAGCGCGATGCCAATCAGCGCTTACTGGAAATACTCCGCGACTACCGAGATCGCTTGCCGGCGTTGGTGGTGCATTGCTTCACCGGCGAGCAACGCGCGCTGTTCAGTTACCTTGACCTGGATCTGCACATCGGCATCACGGGCTGGATCTGTGATGAGCGACGCGGCACACATTTGCATCCGCTGGTAAAGGACATCCCACGAGGCCGCTTGATGCTTGAAAGCGACGCGCCCTATTTGCTTCCGCGTAGCTTGAGACCGAAACCGAAAAACGGCCGCAACGAACCGGCTTATTTGCCGGAAGTGCTTCGCGAAGTGGCGCTGCATCGAGGCGAAAGTCTTGAAGAGGTAGCGGCGCACACGACCGACTGCGCCCGGGTGTTTTTTGGTTTGCCAGTTATGATCGAGCAGCCTGAAGACCTTCACGAATGAATTGGCGGGTATACGCAGATCCTCGGTTACTCCTACAGGGAATGCTCCAGCAACCGATACCCAACCCCCGCTTCGGTGACGATAAACCGCGGGTTGGTTGGGTCATCTAGCAACTTCTGGCGCAAATGCCCGACAACGATACGCAGGTAGTGGCTGTCTTCCGTGTGGGTTGGGCCCCAAATATCCTTGAGCAATTGTTGTTGGGTAATCACCCGCCCTGGATGCCGCGCCAATTGCGCCAGCACCGCATATTCCTTGCGGGTCAGCCCCACTTCAAGCCCATCGAGCAGAACCCGTCGATACGCAAGGTCAACGGTCAACGGGCCAAACACTAACGCCGCCTCCTGCTGTTCGCCGCTAGGTGCCTGGCGCAATAACGCGCGGACTCTCGCCAGGAACTCCTGAATACCGAACGGTTTGGTCACGTAATCATTGGCTCCGCTGTCCAGCGCCTGGACCTTCTGGCCTTCGCTGGCACGCACTGAGAGCACCAGCACCGGTACCGTCGACCATTCGCGAAACTCGCGCAGCACCTCCTGGCCGTCCATGTCCGGCAGACCAAGGTCGAGCACCAGCAAGTCAGGCTTGTTGAGCGCCGCCTGGCTCAAGCCTTCGCTGCCGGTTGCCGCTTCCACCACCTTGTAGCCTTGAGAGGCCAAGCTAATGCGCAGGAACTTTCGAATTTGCGGTTCATCGTCGATCACCAGGATGGTCGAGGTCTGGCTCATGGTCGTCTTGCCGTATCAAATGGAGCGCTGAGCGTAACGCAATGCGTGATCAGAGGGTGTGCTCCAATTCAGCTTCAGGTTGCGTTTGCAGCGGCAAGTACAGGGTAATGCAGGTGCCCCGCCCCTCGATGCCATCTGCCACGGTGATCCGCCCGCCGTGCGCACCGACCATGCCCAGACAAATCGCCAGACCGAGCCCAGTGCCCTGCCCGCCGCGATCGCCACGGGCGGCGGTGTAAAACATGTCAAAAATCTTCGCACGCTCGGCTTCGGGAATACCGGGGCCCTCGTCACTTACCGAGAAAAACAGTTCACTGTCGTTGACCCCCGCGCCCACCTGCAAACGCCCTTGCGGCGGAGAAAAGCGTGCGGCGTTTTCCAGCACGTTGACCAACGCCTGCTCGATTAACGCAGCGTGGACGTACAACAGCGGCAACTCCAGTGGCACCTGCGTGCTGACGTTCAGCGGTGCCATGACGGCGCGCAGACGGTTGAGTGCACTGCCGACAATATCGCCGGGCGATACCCAGTCCCGCGCCAGTTTCAAAGCGCCGTGACCCAAGCGCGTCATGTCCAGCAGGTTTTGAATATAACGGTCCAGGCGCTCCGCTTCGTCGCGGGTGCCTTCGAGCAACTCACGACGGTCTTCCAGCGGAATCGCTTCGCCCAGCGCCAACAGGCTGTCGATACTGCCGCGCATGGCGGTCAGCGGTGTGCGCAAATCGTGGGACACCGAAGCCAGCAACGCGCTGCGCAGCTGTTCGGTTTCGCCGTGCAAGCGGGCAGCTTCCAGCTCTTCTGCCAATTGGGCTCGGGCCAACGCTTGCGCAAGCGGTTGACTGAGTGCGGTCAACAAGCGCCGACGCTGGTCTGTGAACACCGCCCCCTCATGGGGGCAAACGCCCAATAATGCCAACGGCCCCTCCTCCATCGACAATGGCCGCCACCACCAATGTCCCAAGGGTAATGTGCCAGTGCCCAGACCCGCCGCCTGGTCGTGTTGCCACGCCCAATCGGCCGCTGCGCGCTCGGCTTCGGACAGCTGCAACGCCCCACCGACTTCGACTTTCCAGCCACCCTGATCGTCGCGATCCAACAAGCAGATGTGCAGCTCTTTCCAGCCACTCAAATGCTGCTCAGCAGCGCTTAACATTGCTTGTCGGTCGGTGGCAGCGGTGAGCTTGCGCGACAGGTCGAGCAACTCGCTGGTTTCCTCTTGGGTATCGCGCAACGCTCGCAGTTGCTGGCGTTGACGGGCGGCGAGATTACCGGTCAAGGCGGCCATCAACAAAAAAAACAGCAGCGTCAACACGTCTTCTTCGCGCTGGATGCTGAAGGAAAACACAGGCGGAATAAACAGAAAGTCGTACGCCAAAAATGACAACGCTGCACACGCCAGCGCCGGGCCGAGGCTGCTGCGCACCGCCACCAGCAATACGGCGGCGAGGAACACCAGGGAGATGTTCGGCAGCTCCAACATGCTGGACACTGCCCACGCCAGGGCACTGGCCAGAATCGTCGCGATCAGCGCCAGCCCGTAGTCGAACCAAACCACGGCCCGTGCTGAGCGCGAGCGCGGTTGGTCATGTTGCGCTTCGCTGTCGAGGACGTTGATTTCCAGGCCGTGGGCATCACGCAACAGGCGTGCCGCGAGCCCACCGCCAAACAATCGCCGGCGTAAACGCGGACGCGACTGCCCCACCAACACTAGGCTGGCACGCCGTTCAGCCGCGTGTTGAATCAAGGTTTTGGCCACTTCGCCGGCGCGCAACAGCACCACTTCGCCGCCCAAACGCTCGGCCAGCTGCTGGGCGCTTTGCAGACGCATGCGGGCGTCCTCGTCGACCACCCGGCCATTATCGACATGCACCAGGCTCCATGGTAAATGCCGACGCTGGGCTACTCGACTGGCATGCCGCACCAGCCTTTCGGCCTGAGCGTCACCGTCGACGCCGACCAGCAAACGACCCCGTACCGCTGGCGCAGCTTGGCCCAACTGGCGATAACCTTGGGCCAAGTCGTCATCGACTTGTGCCGCAGCAGTCTGCATTGCCAGTTCACGCAGGGCGGTGAGGTTGGTTTGGGTAAAAAACGCGTCGATGGCTGCCCGTGCTTGCTCGGGCACATAGACTTTGCCGTCGCGCAAACGCTCCAGCAGTTCCCGTGGCGGAAGGTCAATCAAAACCAGCTCATAGGCTTCTTGCAGCACCCAGTCAGGCAACGTTTCGCGAACCTGTACGCCGGTAATGCCGCGCACTTGATCGTTGAGGCTTTCCAGGTGTTGAACATTGACCGTGGTGTAGACATTGATCCCAGCCGCCAGAAGCTCCTGGATGTCTTGCCAGCGTTTGGCGTGGCGGCTGCCGGGCGCGTTGCTGTGGGCCAGTTCGTCGACCAACACCAGTTTCGGTGCAGCCATGAGCAAGCCGTCCAGGTCCATTTCTTCCAGGGTTACGCCGCGGTATTCCGAGCGCAGCAAGGGTTGCTGGGGCAACCCATTGAGCAGGGCTTCGGTTTCAGCACGCCCGTGGGTTTCAACTACGCCAGCCAATACCTGCGAGCCCTGGCGCAGTTGGGCATGGGCGGCCTGGAGCATGGCGTAGGTTTTGCCCACCCCCGGCGCGGCACCAAGAAACACCTTGAGCCGCCCACGGCCGTCCCGAGGCAGATCGGCTAACAATGCGTCGGCGCGGCGGGTGTCACTCATGGTTGGTTCTCATTGTGTGCGGGCAAACTCGGTCTCTGTGGGAGCGAATTCATTCGCGAAGGGCGCGACGCGGTCCTTCAGATAAATCGTGGAGACAGCTTCCCGAATGAATTCGGTCCCACTGGGTATTCATTTGCAATCGTCTACTTCACAGCTGCGCTGACGGTAACTCATTCAGCGTTTGATTCAAGATTAAAACGTTGACCACCGGCGGACCGATCAATGGCCGGTAGGTGTTTTCGTTGACCAACCGTTGCACGGTGGTGACAGGGATGTTGCGGGCGGCAGCCACGCGGGCCACTTGATAGGTCACCGCTTCTGGCGGCAGGTGGGGATCAAGACCACTACCCGACGTGGTCAGCAACGACAACGGCACGGCGCCTTGGCCGGGAACCACTTCCTTGGCGACATCTGCCGTCACCCTTGCTGCCAACGCGGGGTTGCTGGGTGACAGGTTGCTGGCGCTGCTGGAAACAGTGGCAAATGCGCCAGCCGATGGACGTGAGTGGAACCAACCGTCGCCGGTAAAATTCTGCGAGATCAGTTCCGAGCCGCGCACTTTGCCAGCCTTGTCATACACCAGGCTGCCATTGGCTTGGGAGGGGAATACCACTTGGGCGATGCCCGTCACCACCAGCGGGTACGCCACGCCAGTGATCAGGGTCATCAATACAATCAGGCTCAGGGCCGGACGCAATACAGTCGACATCATCGAATCCTCAATCAGGGTGAACATCACGCCCTTGGAGCGTGACGCTTAACGTGCTTAAACCAAGTGCAAGCCAGTCAACAGCAGATCAATCAGCTTGATGCCCACGAACGGCGCAACAATCCCGCCAAGTCCGTAGATCAGCAAATTGCGACGCAGCAACGCGGCGGCACTGGCCGCTTGAACACGAACGCCGCGCAGGGCCAGCGGGATCAGCACCACGATGATCAAGGCGTTAAAGACAATCGCCGAGAGGATCGCGCTTTGCGGGCTGGCCAGGTGCATGACGTTTAGCACCCCCAGTTGCGGATAGATCGATGCAAACAGTGCAGGCAAAATCGCGAAGTACTTGGCCACGTCGTTGGCAATGGAGAACGTAGTCAGAGCACCGCGAGTGACCAGCAATTCTTTACCGATCTGCACCACATCCAGCAGCTTGGTCGGGTCGCTGTCGAGGTCGACCATGTTCGCGGCTTCACGTGCTGCTTGAGTGCCATCGTTCATCGCCATGCCGACGTCAGCCTGGGCCAGCGCCGGGGCGTCGTTGGCACCGTCACCGCACATCGCGACCAAACGACCGTCGTTCTGCTCAAGGCGAATTCGTTCCAGTTTTTTCTCGGGCGTGGCTTCGGCCAACACATCATCGACGCCGGCTTCGGCAGCAATCGCAGCGGCGGTCAGCGGGTTATCGCCGGTGACCATCACCGTGCGAATCCCCAGCTTACGCAGCTCGGCAAAACGCTCGCGAATACCAGGCTTGACCACGTCTTTGAGATGGATCGCGCCCAGCAGTTTGCCGTCCATGCACACCAACAGCGGTGTGCCGCCGGTCTTGGCGATTTTGTCGACTTCCCGAGCCAGCGCTGGCATCAGGTCACTGCGAGTCATGTCAACGAAGGCCAATACCGAATCCACTGCGCCTTTACGGTAAACACGGCCTTGATAATCGACACCAGACAAGCGGGTTTCGGCGCTGAACGCCACCGGTGTCAATAACGCAGCACTGGGTTCTTTGATCGGGTGCAGCTCACGCAGGTACTCGACAATCGATTTACCTTCAGCGGTGTCATCGGCCAGCGACGCCAGCAAAGCACCCTCGCCCAGCTCCAAAGCGGTTACGCCCGGTGCGGCATACAGCGCAGTGCAGCGGCGATTGCCGAAGGTGATCGTGCCGGTTTTATCCAGCAGCAACACGTGCACGTCGCCTGCCGCCTCTACTGCGCGGCCAGATTTGGCAATCACGTTGAGGCGCACCAAACGGTCCATGCCGGCGATACCGATGGCGGATAACAAACCACCGATGGTGGTTGGGATCAAGGTCACCAACAGCGCCACCAGAAACACCAGCGGCAGGCTGCCACCGGAGAAGTGGGCGAACGGTTGCAGGGTGACGACCACCAACAGGAAGATCAGGGTCAAGCCGATCAACAGGATATCCAGCGCGATTTCATTGGGGGTTTTCTGCCGTTTGGCCCCTTCCACTAATGCAATCATGCGGTCCAGCGTCGACTCACCGGGGTTCGCCGTGATGCGAATCAACAGCCAGTCGGACACCAGGCGTGTGTTGCCCGTGACGGCGGAACGGTCACCGCCCGATTCACGTATCACTGGGGCGGACTCGCCGGTAATCGCCGCCTCATTGACCGCTGCAATACCCTCGATGACCTCACCGTCCCCAGGGATCATTTCCCCGGCTTCGACGCGCACCACATCGCCACGGCGCAAGCTGCTGGCGTTAACCACCCGAAAGCTGCCGTTGTCGTCTCGACGCCGTGCCTTAAGGCCTTCGCTGCCGGCTTTAAGGCTGTCGGCACGCGCCTTGCCACGACCTTCGGCCAAGGCCTCGGCGAAGTTGGCGAACAGCACGGTGAACCACAGCCAAATGGCGATCTGCACCGCGACCGAAGTCGGCACTGCCGGGTCAGGGACCATACATAAAATGCTGGTCAGAATGGCGGTCAGCTCGACCACCAACATCACCGGCGCTCGCTGCAACTGACGGGGGTCGAGTTTGACGAACGCTTGTATCAGGGCCGGGCGCCACAAGGCCGACAGCGCTGTTTTGACCGGTTCCGGAGCGCTCTGAGGCGCAGCGGATTTTGCGATAGGAGTCTGCATATGATCTTTATAAATAGACATCATCTAGTCCTCAGAAGCCCATGCTCAAATGTTCGGCGATCGGTCCCAGCGCCAGAGTCGGCAGGAACGTCAGGCCACCGACCAGCAAAATGGTCATCGTCAACAACGTGACAAACAACGTGCCGTGGGTCGGGAAACTGTTCAGGCCCAGCGGTGCGGTCTTCTTCGCGGCCAGGCTGCCAGCCAGTGCCAGCACCGGGAGGATGTAGCCAAAACGACCGAGGAACATCGACATGCTCAGCATCAGGTTATGAAACAGCGTGTTGGCGCTGAACCCACCGAACGCCGAGCCGTTGTTCGCGGTGGCCGAGGTGTAGGTGTAAAGCAACTGGCTAAAACCGTGGGCGCCGGGGTTGCTGATGGCGCCCGCCGGACCCGGAAGGCTCGCGGCCAATGCACCGAACACCAACACACCGATGGGCATGACCATCAAGGTCGCGACCAGCAGTTTGACTTCTTTGGCCTGGAGCTTTTTACCCAGGTATTCCGGGGTGCGGCCGATCATCAAGCCAGCAAGAAATACCGCAATCAGGACGTTGAGCAGCATGCCGTACATCCCGGCTCCGACCCCGCCGAAGATCACTTCGCCGACCATCATGTTGGCCATTGCAACCATCCCCGTCAGCGGGTTAAGGCTGTCGTGCATGGCGTTGACTGAACCGTTGGATGCGGCAGTAGTGGCCGTGGCCCAGAGCACGGTGGCGGTGGTACCAAAGCGGCTTTCCTTACCTTCAAGCGGCGCGGTCTGCTCAACCGACGCGATGTTCAAGGTCGGGTTAGGCTGATACTCGGCCCATAAAGCGGTGGCGCCGCCGACCAGGAACAGCGTCAACATGCAGGCCATGATCGCCCGGCTTTGGCGCATGTCTTTGACGTAGTGGCCGAAGGTGAACACCAGCGCAACCGGGATCAAGATGATCGACACCAGTTCGAACAGGTTGCTCCACGCCGTCGGGTTCTCGAGCGGATGCGTCGAGTTAGCCCCGAAGAAGCCACCGCCGTTGGTGCCCAGTTGCTTGATCGCAATTTGGCTGGCAGCAGGTCCCAGCGGCAGGCTTTGATCGGCGCCCTGCAAGGTCACAGCGTCGATGTAATGGGCGAAGGTTTGTGGCACGCCCTGCCACACCAGGAACAACGCCAGGATCAGGCACAACGGCAGCAACCCATAGAGGGTGGCGCGCGTCATGTCGGCCCAGAAGTTACCCAGATTTTGTGTCGAACGGCGGCTAATGCCGCGGCAGAACACAACCAAGACTGCAAGGCCGGTGGCCGCGCTGACGAAGTTCTGTACCGTCAGGCCGACCATCTGGCTCAAGTAGCTGAGCGACGCTTCACCGCTGTAGCTCTGCCAGTTGGTGTTGGTAACAAAACTCATGGTGGTGTTGAAGGCCAGCGACCATTCCATGCCCGGCAATTGCTGCGGGTTAAGCGGCAAGCTGCCTTGGAACAGCAGAATCGCGAACAACACGACAAAGCCCGCGAGGTTAAACGCGAGCAACGCCAGGGCGTAGGTTTTCCAGTTTTGTTCGGTTTTCGGGTCGACCCCGGACAGGCGATAACACGCTCGCTCCACCGGCCCCAGCACTGGGGTCAGGAAGGTTCGTTCACCTTCCATGACTCGATAATAGAAACGTCCCAGCCAAGGCGCGGGCAGCAGCACCAACGCAAAGAAAGCCAAAATCAATAGATAGTCATAACTGTGCATGGCTGCTCCTAGTGCTGGTCGGCGCGTAACAGCGCCACCATCAAGTAAATGAACAGCCCTGCCGCCAACAGCAGTGACACCCCGTCCAGAACGCTCATGACCTTTCTCCGTCGTGCGGCGAGTGCCGCGTGTGGAGTTATTGTCTGCAAGGAGGGTGTAAAGGAACGAGATCGACGCCGACTAAAGCCCATAAAGAAAGCGTAAAGAGTGGTGTAAAGCGGGGCCTACAGGTGATTCACAGAGATGCGCTGCCACGAATGGGTGTGCTGCACTGCGCAGACACTTTGTATCTACTACGATACATTCACGACAAACCCACAACACTCGAACAGAACAGCCTTCCGCCCCGTCTGTATGCGAAGTAGCATGCGTGCAGCGTTGTTCTTCAACCCTCAGGCGGCAATCGCACCATGCAACTAGAATCCACTCCGACTACTGACAACGCCCCGGCCGAAGAACGTCGCTGGAACACCCGCGCACTGATCGTCGATGACGATGTGCCGATTCGTGAGCTTTTGTGCGACTACCTGGCGCGGTTTAATATCCAG
>NZ_JAMFRV010000240.1 GCF_026224925.1 Pseudomonas sp.
AAGTCTGTCAGTGCCGCCAGCGTGCGTTTCCGAGCTGTCCGATATTGCTTGGCCAATGCTTCTGGAAATGCCCCCTCACTGGTTAGCAAAAGACGGAATCGTTGCGGGTGCTGGGCTACTTTGCAGGCCATATTAGTGACGCCTTCGCGCAGTCGCTCAATCGCCGTGCCCGTGTCAGCGCTTGTCAGACGCTCAAGGTCTCGGGCAGTCTCCAGCGTAAAACCACGTACCAACGTCTCAAGCATTTCATCCTTGCCCTTAACGTAGTGATAGATGCCAGTTCGCGTCAGGCCAACCGCCTCAGCGAGCTCCTGAAGGGATGTACCCGCGACACCTTTCTGCGCAAACAGGCGCTCCGCAGCCTCCATTAATTGGTTCATCACCAACTCGTAACGGGCCGGGGCTTTGATTTTTGTAATTTTGGACATAACTGAAGTAAACCCTGTGCAAAGTAGCGGCAGCATGCCAGCGCCAAGGGCACGGGACAAGGAGGCTCTTGTGCGCAGCCTATGATCTCATAGGCTACGCATCGGATTAGAGCGTCCAACCACCATCGATAGCGATTTCGGCGCCGGTGATAAACGCGCTTTCATCGCTGGCCAGAAATGCCACCAACGCAGCAATTTCCTCCGGCGTGCCTTGTCGCTTGAGTGGCGTTGCCAGCGTTCCTGCGTCGTTGCTCTCCTCGCTATTAGCCTTGAGCATGTCTGTACTGACATATCCGGGATGCACTGAATTCACGCGAATCTGGTGCTCGGCAAACTCGTTGGCGGCAACCTTGGTCATCCCGCGCACGGCCCATTTGGTACTGCCGTAAGCCACAGTCGCCACCGAGCCGCGCAGTCCTACTACCGACGAAATGTTAATAATCGAACCGCCGCCGCGGCGCTTGAGTGGTTCAACAGCGTATTTCATGCCTAGTAGAACTCCCAGTTGGTTGACCCGGAACATCTGCTCCATTAATTCAGAGTCGGTCTCGGCGATAGTGGCGGGTCGATAGATGCCAGCGTTGTTGACCAGTACATCGCAACCACCAAATGTCTGTTCAACTTGGTCAAAGAGCTCTTTCCACGAGCTTTCGCTGGATACATCGTGACGGATAAACATTGCGCGCTCCCCCAGGCTGGCTGCGAGCGCATTGCCATCATCAACACGTAAATCGCTGACGACGACATTGGCTCCTTCCTGGTGGAAACGACGAATCTCAGCAGCTCCCTGGCCGCGTGCAGAGCCTGTTACGACAACGGTCTTGTTTTCGAATCGATTCATATGGGTGTCTCCCTTTATTATTATTTACACATTGATTGACTGCCTTCTGGCAGACACGGCAAACCTGACTTCAGGTTTACTGGGTGCGCGTCTCTCCTGCCGGCATTCATAACCCCGGCATAGCGGATTTATGTTCACGTTCAGTGGTGCGCTTTGGGTTGGGTAATGCTGCAGAACCCGTGCATGCCTGGATAATATTTGTGCAGGCCTAACTCGGCGGTGCCGCCATGCGCTTTTCCACCGATGCTATGAAGTGAGGGTCGCGTCGACGCAAGTCGTCGTGGGCAACCTGGCCGGTGCGTCCCATATAGTCGTAGGCAAAACTGACTGGATCGAGGTGAAGCTTATCAGCGACGTTTTCATACCAATCCAAGCTGCGTGCCGCCGCAGTCTGAAAACTCGTGGACGCGCCGCGTCGGGCAGACTCAAACAGGTTGAATGTCGCTCGAACGTCAGCAGGATGTTCGATCAACGCCCGGTGAAGCGCGATGGCATCTTGCATGGCCATGCGAGTTCCCGAGCCCAAAGAAAAATGCACCGTTCGTAGGGCATCTCCCAGGAGCACAATGTTGTTGTAGGTCCAGCGTTCGTTACGTATGACGCTGGCTTCAAACCATGAAGAACGGTTGCTCAGCAGTTGATTACCACCTAAATCAGCCGCAAATATCTGCTCGCAGATACGCCTGCTCTCTTCATCGCTAGCATGATCGAGTCCTGCCCGGCGCCAGGTTTCAGGATCGACCTCCACCAGAAAGGTGCTCAACTCCTGGCTATATTGGTAGCTGTGGGCAATGAACACTCCATGCTCGCTTTCATGAAAAATCAGCGAAACCGGATGAAAACGCTGGCGCGTCCCGTACCAAACGAACTTGTTTCGGCGAGCTTCGAAACTCGGCTCGAAGTATTCGGCATAGTGCGTACGTACTCGGCTGTTAGTCCCATCGGCGGCTACCAGCAGATCGACCTGATTGGCGAGCGCGTTGAAGTCCTCAATACGCTCTCCATAATTGACGCGTACGCCGGCTCGCTCGCAGGCACCTTGTAGGGTATGCAACATGTCAATACGTGAGGTCCGCGAGAAGTGATTTCCATGGACTTGCACGCGGGTATTACGATGAACAATCTCCAGGAAATCGCAGCCCACGTGGTGGGCAATGAATTCTTTGTGGAACTCCGGATCGGCTTCGGCGAATGCCGCCAGGCCGACGTCGGAAAAAACCACTCCCCAGCCATACGTAGCATCGCGAGCGTTTTGCTCGTAAACCACTATGTCGTGTCGAGGGTTATGTTTTTTTGCCAACAATGCGAAGTACAAACCCGCTGGCCCCCCACCTATGATCGCGATTTTCATGAGATATGCTCTGGAATGCCCCGGTTAACGGCTTGCGAGTATTGATGCTGGTAATTGACCAGTGCCTCGCGAAACAGCTCCGGAATAACTATGCTTTTGCGCTCAGCGCGGGCAACACATACCGGCGTATGGTTGGCGACGAAAACTACCTCCCCAGCTTGGTTACGCGCTGTCAGTACCAGCACGTAACTTCGGCTACGGACTTCGCTGACCTGCACCTCGGTATCGAACTCATCGTCGGGGCGAAGTGAAGCGCGAAAATCAAACGCCAGAGCCCGAGTTGGCGTACCAAAGCCATGGGATTGCTTGGCGTGCTGAGGCGACATGCCGAGCAAATGTTCATAAAACAGCTCGGCAATTTCGATCACGTATTCAGCGAATACGGGCGTGAAGACCACGCCAGCTGGGTCGCAGTCGCCCCATTTGACCCGGCGCCGCGCAACAAACGGCATCTGGCTAACAACACCTTGAGAGACATTCATGACATGCAAGTCTCTTCACCGATCACACGCTCGGCAAGAATCCGCTTCAAGGCAGGCTTGTCCAATTTGCCTACTTTGGTGATCGGAAAGGTATCGATCAGTTCGATACGCTCGGGTGACTTGTATTTGGCGAGCCCCTGCCCTACCAAAAAATCGCTGAGCTGCTTGAGGTCAGGTATGACCGCCGCATTGCGAGGGATGATGAAAATACAACCTTTCTCGCCGTAAATTGGGTCGGGCATGGCGACCAATTTCGCGTCGGCAATTGCAGGGTGACGGCAAACGAAGCTCTCCACCTCCTCACAGCCGATTTTCTCACCGCCGCGATTGACGTTGTCTCGCAGGCGACCTTCAAACGTGTAGTGAGTCACTCCGTCAATAATGTGAGCCGTCATCATATCGCCAGAGCGATAGAAACCATCGGACGTGAATGCGCCAGTGTTGGCGATTGGATCGTCGAAATAGCCGATAAGGCTCGACGGACCGCGGAAACACAACTCCCCCATTTGTCCCTGCCCAACAGGTGTTTCGCTTTCTGGGTCCAGCAGACGCAACTCGTCGTAGCGGCAGCCGGAAGAGCCTTGGGTCTGATGGCGCACATAAGTAGGTGCATCAGGCGCGGCCCCGAACAACAAGCCTTCCGTCAAGCCGTAAAGGTTCGAGCACGGCACGTTAAGATGCGCCTCAAGAATCTCCGAGCGACTCATCGTAGCGAACATCCTCAAAGAGCTCAGGTCATGCTTTTGGATGTACTGGTACGCCAGTAGCTGGGGTGCGACGGGGCCGATCGATAACGCGTGAGTCACCTGATGCATTTCGATCAGGTCAAGCATTACCGGAATGTCCACCTTGGACATCAAAACGGTGGTAATGCCGAACAGAAGCGGTGGCAGGAGCGCATAGAGCTGACCCGCGTTGTGCAACAGCGGCAGTGACCAGATGACTTTACTATGCTCATCGACTTGATAGAGCTTGGCTAGATCATGGGATTGCCCCAGGTATTCGGCGTGAAACCGAGGAATGACCTTTGGTGTTCCGGTAGTGCCGCCCGACAACTGGAAACTCAGCACGTCTTCGCTGCCTAGCTTTACTCGTGAAAGTAATTCACGGGCGGACTCTAGTGGCATGTTAGCCATCAGCGAATCGAAGTTACCAAGGCCGCTGCTTTCCCCGCGCACGATGATCAAATGCTTGAGGGTGGCACTTTGCGCCATCATCCCGAGAGCAAACGTTACCAGGTCGTGGCGGCCAAAATCTGCCTGCACGAAATAAGCTCGGGCTAAGGTTTTATTTGCCAGTTGGCCGATTTCAACCTCACGGTGTTGCGGCAGCGAACACACCGCAATGATGCCAGCCTTGAAGCACGCCATGAGCACTATTACCGTTTCCAGCGAAGTGCCCAGTTGGAATATCGCGCGGTCGCCCGTTCTAATCCCCAAACGCAACAAAGCCGCTCCCAGTCGCTCGCTGGCAGTATCAAGTTGCTCGAATGTGAGGCTTTCGCCATCGCAAACAAATGCGATGCGTTCGGGATGCTTTGTTGCGGTTTCGCGAAGGACTTGACCGACCGTTTTATCGACCCAAGCACCATTGGCAAAATATTCTTTCGCACGTTGCGCCGCCGGATAAATCACGCCTGCGATAGGGCTAAGTATGCCTTTCATTACGTAATGCCTCCTATTCCAAGAAGCGGTCCTGGAACAATCACTTATTGTTATAAAGCTCACGCTGTAAGGAACACGAGAATGTTTACATTCCCGCTGGGCCAGCCAAGGGTGGCGTAATCACTACCCGGTCCCGGTCTAGTATCTCGATAGTGCCGTGAACTCCGCCGGTAAACAGGCCATACCAAATGGCCGGTTTCAGTGCGAGCACGCTACGGCGGAATTCTATGGGCGCATCGGCATCGATACGGTCATACCCAGTCATTGGCACAACGCGGCAATCGCTGCGGTTAGCGGCGTCCTTAACGATGGAAGAAAACTCTTCGACCTGAGGAATATATAAGCGAATCGCAGCGCTGCCACCGCCGACCTGGGCATCGATAAGTTGGGCTTTTCGCGCCCATACTTCGTCAATTTCAGTCATCCGGCGACCTTCGCTATGTGCTTGGTCCTCTGCGTCCAACGCCGCCTGCAGCGTCAATAAGCCATCCGAGGCGTCCAGTTCCCCCAAAGGCCGCAACTTACGGGTGAACTCGATAAAATATCCGTTAGGGTCACGCACGTAGATCGACTCGATAACCTCATGGCGGGTTTCCACCGACACGTTCAAACCCTGGGCTTCCAATTTATGTTTCCAGGCCTGCAATTCACCTGCACTTTCGACCTCCCAGGCGGTGTGGGTCGCATCGAACACATGGTCGTCAGGCGCAGGACGCATTTCACTGCGGCCGTCCAGTGTTTGTGGTTGCTGCGAACCTAGGTAGTAGAAGAACGCGATGGTGCTGCCCTTTCCGCTGTCGAAGAAAAAATGCAAAAAGTCAGGGTGGGTCTTCGGCCCCCAACCTCTTGCAGAAATCACATGAATTAATGGCAGTCCCAATTTGTCACGGTAGAACTCAATGGTCTCGCGCAATTTCCAGGTAGGTCGGGCGGTGTGGTCGACACCGTGCAGTTGCAATTTGACAGGTATGGGTTCCAGAGCAGTCATGGACGCCTCCAAAATTGAATGAATGGGTTTCGATCTGTTTTACTGAGCAAATTTTGATTTCAGCCATCCAGCCAGGTGCATGCCTGCCTCGGTGCGACCAAGAGGACCGCCGGGCTGTATCGAACGCCCGTGGTGATCGCCGCTGACCCGACAGTGCTGTTTGTCTGCCGAGCCCAAGGCGTAATAAATTTTTTGCACGTCGCCGGGAAAGCATGCCTGGTCGCCGGTGTATTCAATGACCAGTGTCGGCTGGGTCAATGCGTAAGCCGCGCGCGACAGGGACGCGTTAGACGACAGGCCGGACCAAGTGGAAAGCCAGCTCTCCGGGGTGCACTGGCGGGCAAAGCCCACCGCGCCATAGTTAGATGCAAAGGGATCGCTTCCCCACAATGATCCGAAGCGGCGTTCGGACGGATCTAGCGCCAAATCGAAACAGCGTAAATCGGCATCGGTGCGCCACACATTGATGATGGGCGTATGTGCGGCGACCCGGCGGTCTTCAGCACTGGCATCACGCCCCAGGTCTTTGACGCGCTTGCGTGCGGTTTGGCGCCGCTCGATCAAGGCCTCGGCTAAACGGTCAAGCCGGGCAACACGGGCACGCTGAGCGTCACGGTAGCGCTGAATAAACGACGCCGAATAATGGGTATCGTTTGAACCGTTATAACCATTTTCAAAACTCAGCGGATCCAGCGCCGGGTCGATCGATAACGCGTCATTTTCATCGGTCACCGATGGGTCAATGCAGTTCATCAGCAATGCACCCTGCCCCGGATGTGGCCCGACGAGGACGAATCCTTCCGGGATAGGCATGTTCAGCTCTGCAAGCTGGGTCGGACGGCCGCCGGGGGTTCTGGCGATACGCTGATCTCCTGGCAGCGCTGCCTGTTCTGCGTAGAACGCATACAGGCCAGCGCCACCAGAATTACCCAATAAGATAATTCGCTTGAAACCGACAGACTGCAGGTAGTTCAAACCGGCGGCCACATCATGCAAAGCCAGCTCATGCTCCAAACGCAGATCATTGCCCACCGAACGAGGGGCCTGGGACCAGGCGGCATATCCGGCTTCTACGATGTCGGGAATCAGATAGTGGCAGGCCATGAACTCACGCGGGTGCATGACACAGACGACAGTATCCGATGGCGCAATGGGCTGATAAAGCGATCCGGAAGTCGCGGCCTTGTCAGCCGTGCGCAACACCACGTTGGTAGTCGTAGTACCAGTGGGTACGTTACCTGGATTCCAGTCGGTGTTGAGGAATCCAGCAGTCGCTTGTGAAGAAGCGTGGGCACTCATGATTGTTCTCCGAACATCCTGGTAGCTGGGTACAAGATGTAAATTCACCTAAATTGACTAACATGTCAAATATAAAACTTATAAGTCAAAACTAGAATAAAATTGTAGCGGTACCGGACCCACCTGGTTTGAGCATCAGGTGGGTCCGGCGACAATCAGTGGCGAACCACTCAGGAATCCGTGCCCTGCTTCGACTGCCAGCCAGTTAGCGGGGTTTGGTAATGGAGATCGAACTGGCGGACCAAAATGCCCCAGCGGCCGTTGCGACGCTCGAATGTATCGGTGTACAAGCCGCCAATCTGTGTCGGGCCGTCCTCGTTATCAATAACGAAACAGTCCAACGCAGCCCGCGACGTGGCCTTGTCGCCGTCTACATCAATCACTACGTTGGCCATCCAGTGGTGCATGTGCCGGATCTGACTCCAGAAGCCTTCGGCAGCTTTGACGATAGCGTCAAGCCCTTCGTATTCACCGAAGGCCCCCATCAACAGCTTCGAATCCTTGAACCAAAGCGACTTAACCAACTCAGGGTCACGACTGTCGAATCCCTGGGCGTAGCTGTTGATAAGGCGCTCGATGGCAACACGGCTTTCAAGCACGTCCAGGCGGGCGAGAATGGTTTGATCACTCATGGGGATTACCTCGTTATTATTGACTTATGGGTTTTATAATTGACTTAATCGTCAATATCTGCACGGCAAAACGTCGAAGGTTTACTGGGCGGTGTACCCGCCATCTATGTACAACTCAGTACCGGTGATGAAAGCCGCATCGTCGCTAACCAAAAACAGCATGCCTGCGGCAATGTCTTCGGGTCGGCCCATATGGCCCATGGGTGTTTGCGCTATGACCCAAGCGTTCTTTTCATCAGCTTGTTTATCAACGATCGGCGTGCGGATAAGCCCTGGGTGAACGGAATTGACGCGAATGCCGCGCTTGGCATAGGTCAACGCTGCGTTCTTGCTCAAATGGCGTACCGCACCTTTGCTGGCGTGATAGCTGGCAACACCTTCAACGGCCACTGTGCCCCAGATCGAAGAAGTGTTGACGATGGCACCTTTGCCCTTCCTCAGCATCCCGGGTATAACCGCTCGCATACCCAACATCACAGCCGTTTGATTGACCGCGATAACTTCATTCCATTTATCCAACTCAACCTCGTGCAAAGGGGTGTGGTCGATGATGCCTGCATTGTTGATCAGCACATCGATGTGACCATGGCGGTCTTCGAGTTCGCTGACTAACTTTTCCCAGAACTCCGGATCGGCAACACTGCCTTGGCGGAATACCTGGCCGGGCTGCAGATCGTAAATTGGCTCGTTACGATCAACCACAACGACCAGCTTCGCACCCTCCGCGCTGAACCGATCACAGACGGCGCGACCTATCCCCCCGGTACCACCCGTCACGATGGCCACTCTTCCTTCTAGCTTCATGATGAACATCCTTTTGTTTTTACTGGATGAAGTTCTCAGTTTATTCAGGGTTAAAGACGCACCAGCCCTCCGTCAGCCATGATTGTCTGGCCCGTGACAAACGCGCTGTCTTCGCTGGAAAGAAACATCACAGTGCCGACAATATCTTCGGCGGTGCCGGGACGTTTGATGGCTTGAGTGGCCGCTATCATCTGAATAACCTCGGGATCAATGCCCGACTTGCCGCCCGGCGTCAGCGATGCGGTAGGCCCTACGGCATTTACGGTGATGCCATGTTCGGCGACGTCCGTGGCTAAGCCTCTAGTAAAGCCAATGACCCCGGCCTTGCTGGACATGTAGTGAGCCAGACCCGGCGCCACCAGCCCTAAAGAGTTGCTGGTCACGTTAACAATACGTCCCCAACTGTTCTTAATCATTGATGGTAAGACCGCCTTGACCATCAGAAACTGCGAATCAAGATTGACCCGATGGACGCGCTGCCACAGGGCAAAATCCACATCAGCAAAGCGCTTGTTGGGATAGATCCCTGCATTGTTAACCAAAATATCGCATCGACCGAACGTGCTCGCTATTAGCTGTTGTAGCAGCTCTGTGGATTCCGGGCTGGAAACATCGGCTTTGAGAGCAACAAATCGTGCCCCAAGTGCCGTTACGTGTTCATTGGTCTCAGCACAGTCAGACAGGTCAACACCGATGACATCGATGCCACGTTTGGCGAAGCCGATGCTGATAGATTGGCCAAAGCCCTGGGCAGCGCCAGTGACGACGGCCACTTTGCGAATTTCACTCATGGTGGTACTCCAATAATGGCTGACTCGTGCAGTCAGTCAGCAAATGGTTAGGCGGGAACATCTGCGGTAGTTTTTTCTGGCGCCGCACGAACTTTCTGTCGGGCTGCATTCAAACCAGCGACATAGCCCATGGTGATGATCGGTCCCAGCGTGGCGCCGCCTGCCCAGTAGCTGCCGCCGGACATGGCCCCGGCGCAATTGCCCACGGCGTATAGGCCATCGATTGCAGCGCCTGAACGGTTGAGTACCTGAGCGGTAACGTCAGTTCGCGGACCGCCCTTAGTATCAAGGGTCGCCGGAGCCAGTAATGTGGCGTAATAAGGTCCTTCAGCAGAGATCGGCCAAAGCGTCTCATTTTTATCATTACCAGGACGTGCGCCCATGTTGAAATACAACTCGATAGCCGTTTCGCCCCGATGAAAGTCTTCATCACATCCGTTTTCGGCAAAACCGTTGAAGCGCTCAATGGTGCTATGCAGGTTATCGAGGAAGCTTTCGTCCAGATTGAAGTCCCCGGTATGACTGGCGAAGCTGTTTAGACGATCCCTAATCTTGTTTTCAAGTTCTGCCAGAGTCGCAGCCTGAAGGATATGTGAAGCATCTGCGCTGTCCGGTCCGGTGCCTTCAGAACTTCTTGCGCGACCTATCGGGTTGCCATATTTATCGCCGGCATGGAACAGCCGGGTCTCTTCGTCCCATAACATCACGAGCACCAGATTGGGATAGTGTGCTTTTTGCGACTCCCAAGCCCAGAACGTCGGAACGATGTCCTGGTAAGGCGCTTTCTCATTGACCACCCGACGGCCAAATCGGTTAACGAAAATCATGCTGTCGCCGGGAATGCTGAACGAACACGTCGCATCTGGCCGATTGGCAATGGCCCGGTCAAGGACCATAGGGGCTAACCAGGATCCGTTCATATTGACCAGTTCGGCACCCAGTGCTTGGGCAATAGGGATGAAGTCGCCGGTATTGGATTTGGCAGCACAGCCGCTAAATACGGGTCCGGGCAGCGAGTGAGTACGCAGCTCCACGTTATGGGTGAAACCGCCGCTGGCGAAGATGACAGCCTTGCGGGCACGAATCGCCACGTCTCCCGAATCGGTTTGGGCAATAACACCTACTACTTGTTGATGGTCATTAACTACCGCTTTGCTCACCCTATGCCCGGTTCGCAAATCGATACCCTGCTCTTGGGCAGCGTTGGCGAATACCTTGATCATGTCCGAGCCGTCTCCGACCTCATCGGTATCGCCGCCAAACAGATGGGGGTAAATAATGCGTCCGTACGGCGCTTTATTTTCCGGCATTTCGGCGTAGTAATCGGGCTGTATTTCCCAACGCACAGGTTCAAGTGCGCCCCATTCGGTTAGCTGTTCAACTGCAGGACCTGCGTTGTCATAAAACGCCTCCGTCATACGGTATTCCCACTCGGTAAGCCCTAAGTGAGGTTTCGCAGGGTCATATGAGGCCGGACGTGTCAGTCGAGCCATGTATTTCATGGCGTCGGCCTTTGGGTCTTTGCGGCCACCTCTACGCATAAAGTGGTTGTTCGGCACCCAATACGCGGCGGCTGCTTTTTTGGTTGTACCGCCGATTTGAACGGCTTTTTCCAACTGAATAACCGATGCGCCGTGCTTGCTCGCGGTAATCGCCGCCGAGAAGGCGCCAGCACCGGAGCCCACGACAACTATGTCGGCCTCATCATCGAAGCTAACGTCGGATTCGTGAATCAGTTCTGTAGCAAATGCAGTTATGGACATGGTGCTTCCTCAATTGTTTTTATTGTCAGAAAGGCTGGCCTGTCGAGCCAGCCTGAAAGCGCGGTCTCGTTTCACGCAATGCTGAGTAGGCTTTTAGTACGGGTAAGGTGGTATCTCTATGCGGGTAGTAATCCATTGCCACTCAGTAAACTGATCAGCGTTGGTTAAGGTGCTATGGTTGAAGCCGTTGCCGGACACGCCTACGCCGCCAATAGGACCGTAGACCTCATGCAAAACCGTCTGATCGTTTATATGGATGATCCCGGAATGCAAACGGTCAGCAACCCGCTGGGCGCGAGCGAGGTCTGGAGTGACGATAGCGGCGCACAATCCATAGTCAGTCTGATTCGCCAGGGCAATGGCCTGTTCGTCATCGCTGAACGTAGTAATCGCGGCGACCGGGCCAAAGATTTCCTCGTCAAATAGCGCCATTCCCGGCACTACGCCTTTGACGACGGTTGGCTGATAGAACAGACCATCGCGCGAACCACCGGCAACCAGTTTCGCGCCCTTGGCTAAAGATGCAGCCACGATCCGGTCGACGCCGGCTGCTTGCCGCTCGTTCACGATCGGACCCAAGTGAACATCGCTTGTAGCTGGATCACCGACCGCCAATTTTTTCGCTCTGGCCGCAAGAGATTCGACATATCTGTCGACGATGCGCTCATGAATTAAATGGCGGCCGGTGCTCAGGCATATCTGGCCTTGGTGAAAGAACGAACCCCATGCTCCTGCACTGGTGGCTGCCTCTATATTGGCGTCGTCAAACACGATGAACGGATTATTACCCCCCAGCTCCAGCGAAACACGTTTGAGCATCTCTCCAGCGATTCCACCGATCTGACGGCCAACTTTGGTTGAGCCGGTGAAGCTGATCATGTTCACTAACGGATCACGAACCAACGCATCTCCGGTTTCGGCGCCGCCCGGCAATACGTGGAATAGTCCTTTAGGCAGACCGGCCTCTTCCAGCAGTTGCGCGAAGAACACGCCACCGCAAATAGGCGACTGTGGGTCAGGCTTGAGGATGACCGCGTTGCCCATGGTCAAGGCAGGTGCAACCGCGCGGGACGCCAGCAAAAACGGCGAGTTCCAGGGTGTGATGATTCCTACGACCCCGATAGGGATGCGTCGAGCGACACTCTGCCGGCCCACTTCAGCCGATGCCACGAGCATCCCACCAGGTTGACTTGCCAGTGCGGCGGCTTCCAGAATTTCCCGGGCCGTCATGTGGACTTCCCACTGACCTTTAGGTCCAATCGAGCCCGTTTCACAGACGATCATTGCGGCGATTTCTTCGCTGTGTTCAAGCACCAACTGCGAAAACCTACGAATCACATCACCGCGTTGGGGCGCTGGCAAGGCGGCCCAACTGATTTGCGCGGCTTTTGCAGAAATAGCTGCGGCAGCGATATCGCTGGCAGAAGCAAAACCAATTCTACCGATTTCAACACCAGTGGCTTTTTCGAGAACAGCTTCAGTTCCCAAGCCAGGCTCAATCCAGCCTTCACTGTAAATCTTGCCACTCCACAAGGCAGCGGGTGCAAGTTGTCGGTTACTCATTTCCAACTCCTTCCGTTGTTATTTGACCTCGAGCCGAGTGATCGGCTCGTTGAAGTTGTCTTGAAATTATCTTGCTCCGACTGAAAATGACTGTCAATCACATAAGTCTAATATTTGACATGTAAGTGAAAGTGCAGTGCGATAGCTAAAACAAGCTCATCGGAGTCAGCTCCTTTGATCCATACCAAAAAAGCACTGAATCTTGCATTGATGACTGCAGCGTCATTACTCAGACGACTCGCCCCCTACTTATTCCCCTTTCCTTTCATCCATACATTGGTCTGCATCGATCGCCACGAGGCGTATCGGATCTGATTTTCAACACAAGAGGCTTTTATGAACATCTTCCTGACAGGCGCCAATGGTTTTGTTGGCGGCACAGTGGCAATGCGATTGATCAAGGCCGGTAACTCAGTTCGAGGCCTGGTTCGCGACGAAGAAAAAGCACGTCAGGTCAAGGCGCTAGGCATTGAGCCAGTGATCGGCAGCCTGGACGATATTGGCTTGCTTAAGCGTGAAGCCGCAGCATCAGACGGCGTCATCCATACTGCTGACAGTGACCACCTCAAGGCTGTTGAAGCGTTCATTTCAGCGCTCGAAGGTTCGGGAAAACCTTTCCTTCACACCAGTGGCTCCAGCGTGATTGGCGATGACGCACTGGGCCTAAAGGTAAACCCGGATATCTTCGACGAGGACACTCCATTTGTGGTGGCCGAGTCGAAACAGCCGCGTCGTGACATCGAGCTTAAAGTCATGGCTGCGGCCCACAAAAACGTCCGCGCGGTAGTGATCTGTCCAAGTAACATCTATGGCACTGGTACAGGAGTCCACAAAGAAAGCGTTCAAATTCCATGGCTGGTGCAGCAGGCTAAAGAGAGCGGTGTCGTCCGCGTCGTCGGTACGGGTGTCAATCGCTGGTCCAATGTTCACGTACTGGACGTGGCTGAATTATTCCTCCTGGCGCTTGAGATAGCTCCGGCCGGCGCGTTCTACTTTATCGAAAATGGGGAGGCCTCTTTTCTTGAGATCGGTCAGTCGATTGCACGCCGCCTGAAACTTGATCCGGTTCAATACTGGACCGTCGAAGAAGCCGCAGTACGTTGGGGATACCTGCATGCGCATTATACCTTTGGCACAAATAGCCGTGTCCGCGCCAAACGTGCGCGCAAAGAATTGGGCTGGGCACCTGTATTTACTTCGGCGTTGAAATGGATCGAAGAGGACATGCCTGTATGAGCAAAGTCTGGATTATCACTGGCAGTGCTAGCGGTATTGGTGCTGGGATTGCCAAAGCAGCCTTGCTCGCCGGTGACGGGGTAGTCGCGACTGACTTGCACCTCGGCCGGTTAAACGACGTTTATAACGTCTACGGCGAGCAAGTCCTTACTGCACAGTTGGATATTCGCGTTCAAGCCGATGCAAACGCAGCAGTCAAAGCGTGCCTGGACCATTTCGGACGCATTGACGTACTGGTCAACAACGCCGGTTACGGCCAATTCGGGCCGTTCGAGGAAATTGAATCGGACGCCATTGAACGTCAGTTCGCTACCAATGTATTGGGTACGTTCAATGTTACCCGAGCGGTACTGCCTACCCTCAGAAAGCAACGCAGCGGACATGTCATCAACATGTCCTCAAACGGCGGCTTCAAGGGCGTAGCAGGCGCGTCAATGTACTCCGCTACCAAGTTTGCAATCGAAGGCTTTTCGGAGTCGTTGGCACAGGAACTCGCTGGTTTCGGAATCAAAATGACAATCGTCGAGCCGGGTGCATTTCGCACTGACTTCCTTGACGACCGTTCATTGAAGCTTGGTAGTCGCCAGCTTGACGACTACGACGAATACCGCACTAAAGCGCAGGCGATATTTGCTGGGCGTAATCACAACCAGGTGGGTGACCCCGATCGGCTGGGTACAGCTCTGGTTCAGTTGGTAAATGAACCCAACCCGCCGCTGCGCTTCATTGCTGGCGCCGACGCTTTAAAGGTCGTGGAAAACAAACTGGCCGCTGTCATTGAAGAGACCGCGCGCTGGCGCTCATTGACACTGAGTACTGACTTTCAAGATTAATTAGAGGAAATCAAGATGAGCACTCAAGATCTGGAAACCCGACTGGACAACGTCGAAAGTCAACTCGCCATTCAGCGCCTGGCCGCTGAGTACGGCCAAGCATTTGACAATCATGACGTTGATCTACTACGGAGTATTTGGCACGAAGGCGCAGTTCTTGCTCTGGGTGATGCCTTCGGCAACTTCGAAGGGATTGACGCCATTGTTGCCTCAGCGCATCAGAACTGGGCGCAGATGCCGCATATGCATCACTGGATGGCCAATACACTAATTGACCTTAATGGCGATTTTGCTACGGCCAAAGTCGCTGTTGATTGCCTGGCCACCCATGTAGAGATGGGGCCTGTACAAATTAGCGGTTTATACCTTGATCGCCTTGAACGTCGGAACGGGCGCTGGGCTTTTGTAGAGCGCCGTTTTGAACTGCATTACCTGACGCCGCTACAGAACTGGAAGCCGATCATGGGCAGTGAGTTCGTTTCTGCCTGATGGAGTTAAAGTAGCGGGGCCCACGTCGGCCCCGTTTCTTTACCGTTTAACCCATCATAGAAGCAACGTGCTCGGCTGCTGCAATAGTCGTCACGTTTGTAGCCACCCTCCTCTGCCTTTTAGCTGTGTGAGTACCAGATCCAGCCGATCCGTAAACGCTGATCATCATCTAGTTGCTATACGAAATCGAGAGTGAGGTCCGCGACCTGGAAGCGGATTTGCGCCGCCGAATACGGCAAAACAACGCGTACCAATGATGGACGCCAGGGCAATCAAAAAAGCCTCACCTGCTACGCGGCAAGCTCGACGTAGCTCGACTCCCCACCTCCGGTCGCACCCGATAACCAACCCCATACGAAGGTCAGAGTGGTGCGTCCTGCGTGATCAACGCCTACCGTGCCACGAGACCAGCCGGCAAGAATCTCACCATCCGTAGTTAGGCAATGATAAAGAAGCTCAATGGTATCCGGGCCTGTCACGCGTCCGACTTGATTACCCATGCGGATCCGGCCGCCTTGGTAAGTACCCGCAATGGAATCTTCCTCGACATGATAGTGAAATACGGTGCCTGCACCGGATAGCCCGTGAGCGTTGCCCGCTACCGTAAATCGGCGATTGTTCAAACGTTCGCTGATTTGAGAAAAGGGGATATCCATAAATGTCGCGTCCTTTAGTCGAGATGTTCCATTCCAGCCTTAGACTATCTTAAGCCATTTTGTCGCGACTGATGAAGGCACTCCTTTTGCTATCTCTGGAGCTGCAAACTCACGACGATAAAAAGCAAGATGGATTCACTGCCCGCTTACTGATAGATGGAGAGGAGCCAACGGCGTGCGCCCCAACACCAGATCGGCGCCCTTGTCGCCAATCACCACGGTCGTGGCATTGGTATTGCCGCAGATCAGATTGGGCATGACCGACGCATCGATCACCCGCAAGCCTTGCAACCCACGTACACGCAGATCAGGGGTGCAGACGGCCATCGCGTCATCTGCATGTCCCATGCGGCAGGTGCCCACGGGGTGATAGGCGGTGGTGAGTAAAGGTTCCATCCAGGACAGCCATTGTTCGTCGGTCTGCACCTGCGGACCGGGTCGTACCTCAGCGTCGATCAATCCGACCAGCGCCGGCTGTTTCACCATGTCCCGCAACCAGCGCAATGACCAGATCAGCGCGCAACGATCACGCACGTCGTGCAGGTAGTTCATGGTAATCGCCGGGTGCTGATCCATGTCGCGGCTTTTGAGTCGCACATGGCCGCGTGAGAACGGCCGTGCCTGAAGAGGCCCCAGCGTCATGCCCTCGAAACTGTCCGGTTGTGGGGCCTTGTCGCTGTCGGAATCGGTCTGGCCGGTCATCGGTAGGCCGAATACTTGAATATCGTTATACGCCAACTTGGGATCGCTCTTGAGGTAGCAGCCGAATTCCGCGGGCGGGCTCATCATCGGCCCGGTGCGGGTCGTCAGGTAACGCAGCACCGAGCCCGCCAGGCCCAAGCCACGGAACTTGCTGTTCATCCCTCGCACGCCCGGCTTCAACCGCCAGCACAACGGCGCACTCACGTGGTCCTGCAGGTTCTCGCCCACGCCGGGCAAGTCCGCAACCACCGGGATACCCAAGGCCTGCAACTGCGATGCCGGACCGACGCCCGAGACCATCAGCAACTGGGGCGACTGTATGGCCCCGGCGCACACCAGTATCTCGCGCTGGGCTTTGGCGATGTGGCGGCTGCCGTCGGGCAGGCTGTATTCCACGCCGGTTGCGCGGAGCCCTTCAAAGACAATCCGCTGCACCATCGCCCGCATGACCAGCTTCAAATTGGGTCGGCGCAGGGCCGGTTCGATAGCATTGCTGGCAATCGAGGAGCGCTGGCCGTCACGGAAATTGACCTGAAAGACCCCCGCGCCCTTGGCCTGGCCATCATTGAAATCGTCGACCCGTTCCAGGCCCGCTTGCGCGGCGGCGTCAATCATCGCGTGCGTCAGCAGGTGCACCACCGGCAGGTCGCTCGCCGGGAGCGGACCGCCCTGGCCATGCAAGGCATTACGAATGCGCTTCTGATCTTCGGTCCGCACAAAGTGCGGCAACAGTTCCGGCCAACTCCAGCCCGTGGCGCCAGCCGTGACCCAATCGGCGTAATCTTGCTCGTGGCCCCGGATATAGATCATACCGTTGATCGAGGACGAACCGCCGACGAGCTTGCCCCTGGGCATCATCATGCGGCGGCCGCCTGCATACTTTTCCGGTTCGGTCTTGTGCATCCAGGAAAATTTGGGACTGTAGGTCATCGCCCCCCAGCCCGCGGGCATACGGACCAAAAAATTCTTGTGGCTTCCGCCGGCCTCCAGCACCAGCACCCGGTAGCGGCCGTCTTCGCTGAGACGCGCCGCCAAGGTGCCGCCCGCCGAGCCGGAACCGACCACGATATAGTCAAAGGTGTCCGTCAAAATTGATCTCCTCGCCATCGGTTCAAAAATACCCCCCGCGCACATCACCGGCTCGCTCGTACATGAACCCAGAGCCTAGGTCTTTTGATCCTGTCACAGCCGCCCGGCCGGGGCTTACCTCGTTCGGACTAACCGGGCTCAGGGGCGCAGCGTAGGTAACCTTTTACCGCCGATATTTTTCACGGAATGTTGCCAATACCTGCGAGCGCCACACGTCGCTTGATACAACGGCGTGCTGCACCAGGTTCATGGATCGTGGCGCGGGCAAACCGATGTTTATCCAACCGTTGGGAGCGAGCCGATACAGGTCGCCCATAGTTATTTGCGCGGCGGATTGAATGAGTCCCACTGAGGATATTATTTAGCGAGAACCAAACAGTCTCTCCCTCTGGGATTCAGGAAAAAAACCATGAGTAGCAATACGAGGACTCCTGCTTGCATCGCCCACCACGCAGTCGCCAGCGAGTCTGAATGATCTCTGATTATCCCCGCGATATAGGGCATTGTCCCTGCGATCAGGTATCCACCCCCTTGAACGAATCCCAACAGGGAACTCGCTTTGGACGGACTGTCAGCATGATCCATGGTGACAATTAAGGAGAGCGGGAACAAAGCACCAATCCCAAGCCCCAACAGGACAATTGCCGCCGCTACCATCGTCAATGGTGCCATCGTCAGGCAAATCAACCCACCTAACAAAAGCATCAACACAACCGCCAGTGGCGCACGTCGATCCGGAAAAGAACCAATCAATGCTGAAACCAGCAGTCCAGCCACGACCTCAGTTAAAGTCAGCGCCCCCAACAGATAGCCTGCATCCCCAGCACTCCAACCGAGCTGGACGTAGTAAGACGGAAGCCATGCGAGCACCAAAGTATAAGCACCGGTACCGAGACCAAAAAACACCAACAACAACCACGCCTTCCCCGATCTCACCGGTAAACTTTGTCGTTTTGAACTGATCACGAATTTGCTATTCGCCCTTCGCACCCAAATGCATAACCCTATCAGCGCGGGGATGCACGCTATCGCCAATACGTTGGGCCACCCATAAAGCTCAGATAGGGGCGCAGCAGATGCAGCAGCTATTGCCGCCCCAGCCATGATGCCCGTGGTAAACAACCCCATCATGCGGCCAGCTTGGGTTGGATGATTGCTTTTAAGGTATGACGGCATCAACGCTTGGATAAGGGCGATGCCGATTCCGCCCAGCGCAGCGGTTATGATCAACCCCATTGAGCCATTGAAGAACCAGCGCGCGGCACTGGCCGACGCAATGATAGCCAGCCCAAGAGCAATTCCTCGTGGCTCCCCTATAAGACGCTGCAGTCGACCACTAGCAAGGGCGAACACCCCCATAACCAGTATTGGCAGCGATGTCAGCAGACTGACCTGTGCGCTAGTTAAGCCAGTTCCAGTTTGGATATCTGCCAGCAACGGGCCTATCGCCGCAAGAATTGGGCGCAAATTCAGTCCTACCACCAGCGCGATCAACCCCATAATCATTGAAGGAGGATTGGCTTGATTCGATTCATTAGACATGGGCCAACCCTCCAAAAAATGGACCTATCGCACTATTGAAATCTTGGTAGTAGTGCCAACCGTGGTCATGCTCGAAAAAAGCCATTCCTGCCTCTCCTATATTTCCCAAAAAGCTACGGCAATAAATGTATCTTAACGTTAAGATAAATAGAAGGCGGACTTTAAATTCTCCAAGTCAGAGGCTTCAAGGTATTATTTCGGGTTTAGAGGGGGCCGGAATGAAAGACCACGTTGATTTCGTCGTAGCGCAGTGGGCTGAGTCGATGCCTGAGGTCAACGCGTCTTCGATGGAGGTATTTGGAAGGATGGCGATGCTGCAAAAGCATCTCGAAAGAATGCGTGCAGAGGCGTTAATGTCATTCGGTTTCAAGGAGGGCGAATTTGACGTTTTGGCTACCCTAAGACGGTCAGGTCATCCTTACCGCCTTTCCCCTACTCAGCTGTATCGACACTTGTTGATTACGTCCGGGGCGATGACTAATCGACTGGCCAGGCTTGAGAGTGCCGGGTTAGTCGAACGCATTGCTGACACCCTAGACAGACGGAGCTCTCACGTAGGGCTCACGCCCGTGGGGATCGCTCAAATCGATTTGGCAATCAAGGTGCATACGCGAACTCAAGAGCTGATCCTGGACGCGTTAACCACTGAACAGCAAGCAGAACTCGCTACGTTGATGAAGACCATACTGGTCAGTTTGCCGGGAGAGCAAGCGCCAAC
>NZ_JAMFRV010000241.1 GCF_026224925.1 Pseudomonas sp.
AGTCTAAAACTGATGCTACCGACGCTGCTCGGCGTGGCCCTGATGGCCGCGACCGATGCTGCATCTGCGGCCCAGTCGTTGGTGCCGCCACAGGGTTATATGGCGGGCATCGAAAAAGCCAAGACCGGCGATAACAAGTTCAGCTGCGATGCGATCCCTAAACCGTACACCGAAAAACTGGTGTTTCGCAGCAAGTACGAAGGCTCGGATAAATCACGTTCGACCTTTAACGCTGACTCGGACAAAGCCTTCCGTGATGCCACTAACGACATTACTAAAATCGAACGCGACACCGCGAAAGTCGTCATGCAGTACATGCGTGATGGCCGCCCTGAACAGCTTGATTGCGCCCTGACACTGTTGACTACATGGGCCAATTCCGGCGCGCTGGAGTCCAAGGATTTCAACCACACCGGCAAGTCCATGCGCAAATGGGCCTTGGGCAGCATGTCGTCGTCTTATCTGCACTTGAAGTTCTCCAGTTCGCAGCCGATGGCCGCGCATCCGGAGCAAGCGAAAATTATTGAAACCTGGTTCAGCAAATTAGCCGATCAGGTCGTCAGCGATTGGGACAACTTGCCGCTGGACAAGAACAACAACCATACCTACTGGGCAGCCTGGTCGGTCATGGCGACGTCGATCGTGACTAACCGCCGCGACTTGTTCGATTGGTCGGTGAAAGAGTTCCGCATCGGTGCCAACCAGATCGACAAAGACGGTTTCTTGCCAAACGAAGTCAAGCGCAAACAACGCGCCTTGGCCTATCACAACTATGCCCTGCCACCGCTGGCGATGATCGCAAGTTTTGCCCAAGCCAACGGTGTTGATCTGCGTCCAGAAAACAATGGCGCATTGCAGCGTTTGGGAGAGCGAGTGCTCAACGGCGTCAAGGACGGTAGCGGATTCGCCCAACGCAGCGGCGAGCAGCAGGACATGACCGACTTGAAAGTCGACAGCAAGTTTTCGTGGCTTGAACCGTACTGCTCGCTCTACACCTGCGCGCCAGATGTGCTGGATCGCAAACATGCCATGGAACCGTTCAAAGCCTTCCGTTTGGGCGGCGATGTAACCCGGGTGTATGACCCGGCGCATGAAAAAGGCAACAAAGGCCCTTAGGTCGATTTGATCGCTGCGCTGAAATCGATGCTTCTGTGGGAGCGAATTCATTCGCGAATGTAACAACTCGGTGTGTCTGACACACCGCCTTCGCGAATGAATTCGTTCCTACAGGGACACGCAATAACCCTCATTTTTTCATGGGGGGTTTGGGGGGGCTTTGCGCCCCTTACTGTTGGACCAACGGAGGGGTTTAGGATGGTTTTCTCATCCAACGTGTTCCTGTTCTTATTCTTGCCGGTATTTCTCGGCTTGTATTATTTGAGCGGGCAACGCTATCGCAACTTGCTGCTGCTTATTGCCAGCTACGCGTTTTATGCCTGGTGGCGAGTGGACTTCCTGGCCTTGTTCATCGGCGTAACGCTGTGGAACTACTGGATCGGCCTCAAAGTCGGCGCTGCGGGCGTGCGAACCAAACCGGCTCAGCGCTGGCTGTTGGCAGGCGTGGTGGTGGATCTGGGCATCCTCGGCTACTTCAAATATGCCAACTTCGGCGTGGACAGTATTAACGCGATGATGACCTCGATAGGTTTGGAGCCGTTTATCCTGACCCACGTGCTGCTACCCATCGGGATTTCGTTCTACATCTTCGAATCGATCAGCTACATCATCGACGTCTACCGGGGTGACACTCCGGCAACCCGGAACCTGATCGATTTCGCGGCGTTCGTGGCCATCTTTCCGCACCTTATTGCTGGCCCGGTATTGCGCTTTCGCGACTTGGCGGACCAGTTCAATAACCGTACGCACACCCTCGATAAATTCAGCGAAGGCGCGACGCGCTTCATGCAGGGATTCATCAAGAAGGTGTTCATCGCCGACACCCTGGCGGTGGTTGCTGACCACAGCTTCGCCCTGCTGCATCCGACCACGGGCGATGCCTGGCTTGGCGCACTGGCCTACACCGCGCAGTTGTATTTCGACTTCTCCGGTTACAGCGACATGGCGATTGGTCTGGGCTTGATGATGGGTTTCCGCTTCATGGAAAACTTCAAGCAGCCGTATGTCAGCCAATCGATCACCGAGTTCTGGCGCCGCTGGCACATCAGCTTGTCGACTTGGCTACGCGACTACTTGTACATCACCCTCGGCGGCAACCGAGGCGGTACTTTAAAAACTTACCGTAACCTGTTTCTGACCATGCTCCTGGGCGGTCTTTGGCACGGCGCCAACATCACCTACATCGTTTGGGGTGCATGGCACGGCATGTGGCTGGCGATCGAAAAAGCACTGGGTCTCAACACCTCAGCACGCACCTTCAACCCAATCCGTTGGGCGCTGACCTTCTTGCTGGTGATCATGGGCTGGGTGATTTTCCGCTCGGAAAACCTCCACGTTGCGGCACGGATGTACGGCGCGATGTTCAGCTTCGGTGACTGGCAGTTGTCGGAACTCAACCAAGCCAGCGTCACCGGCTTGCAAGTGGCCACGTTGATTGTGGCGTATCTGACCCTAGCGTTTTTCGGTCTGCGTGACTTCCTCGCCAACCGGGCCAAACCGGAAAAAACCACGATGCAACCGGGCGTGATTAAAGCGGTGCCGGGTGATCAGCCAAACGACATTCATCTGCCGGGTTACACCGTCGGCATTGACGCGCAAGTACAGCCTGCATTCTGGGTGGCTGATTGGCCGCGCTATGCCATGCGTGGCGCAGTGTTGCTGATGTTCGTGGCATCAATCCTCAAACTTTCGGCGCAAAGCTTCTCGCCGTTCCTTTACTTCCAGTTTTGAGGAGCCCGCCATGACCCGCTCATTCCGCATCCTCTATATAGCCCTGTTTCTCGGCATCTTGTTGGCGCTAGGGATTTGGTCGCTGCGCAGCTTCGGCAGCTTTTCGACCTCAGCCGAAACCACGGTGCTCAACGGACGCTGGACCAAGGCCGCAGAGACCCATTACGACGATCAATTTCCGATCAAGCGTTTGGGCACCAACCTTTGGGCTGCATTGGACTTCAAGCTGTTCAACGAAGGCCGTCCCGGTGTCGTGCTGGGCAGCGATCAATGGCTGTACAGCGACGAAGAGTTCAACCCGGTGGCCAACGGCGCGCAGAACGAAGCGGACAACTTGGCACTTATCCAGGGCGTACGCGATGCCTTGAAAAAACAGGGCACGCAACTGGTGCTGGCAATCGTTCCGGCGAAAACTCGCTTGTACCCTGAACACTTCGGTGCCAAAACACCGGCCGCGTTGCACACCGACCTGTATCAACAATTCCACGAGCAAGTGGCCCAGGCCGGGATTGTCGCGCCTGATCTGTTGCAGCCATTACAGGCCGCGAAACAGAACGGCGCTGTTTTCCTGCGCACCGATACCCACTGGACCTCAATGGGCGCTGACATTGTTGCCCAGCGTCTGGGCGCCACCATCGCCGCCGACGCGCCGTTGAGCGGTGAGCAAGAACGCTTCGTTACCGAGGCCAAGGAAACTGCGCCTTACAAGGGTGACCTGACCACGTTTTTGCCGCTGGATCCACTGTTCTCCAATCTGCTGCCAAAGCCTGATGACTTGCAACAGCGCAGCACTAATCCGGTGCCGGCTCAGGCTGCAGGCGATGACGCTCTGTTCGCCAATACCGATGTTCCGGTGGCATTGGTCGGTACCAGCTACAGCGCTAACCCGAACTGGAATTTCCTCGGCGCACTCAAGCAAGCGCTGCACAGCGATGTGGTCAATTACGCCGAAGACGGCCACGGCCCGATTCTACCGATGCTCAAGTATTTGCAAACTGATGCCTTTAAAAACAGCCCACCACAAGTACTGATCTGGGAATTCCCGGAGCGCTACCTACCTGCCCATAACGACCTTGGCGAGTTCGATCCGCAGTGGATCGCTGAACTGAAAAAGGCCCGTGACCCCCAACAAAACCTGGCACTCAACGCCAACAACTCCGAGTCGCCCCGCCGGGCGCAAAACTGAGAGGAACTTCCTATGACCTTGCAGACAACTGCGCAACGTTTAGTCAAAACCACTTCAACCAAAAGCCTGCTGAAAACCTGCGCCTTGATCGCCGGTATCAGCCTGTTCTCTGTGCAAGCATTCGCCGGTGGCGACTCTGCGCTCTACGGCCCGACTGCACCAAAAGGCTCGGCGTTCATTCGTGTCTATAACGCCAGCAACGCGGAAATCAGCGCCAGCGTCGGCAATACCGCCATGAACGAGATCGCGCCGTTGGCCAGCAGCGCGTTCAGCTTCATGCCCCAAGGCGACTACAGCGCCAAAGTTGGCAGCCAAACCGTGCCGGTGAAACTGGCCAGCGACCAGTATTACACCTTGGTCAGCAACACCAGTGGCGCGCCGCAATTGGTGGAAGAGCCGCCGTTCAAGAACAAGCAAAAATCCTTGGTTCGCGTGCAGAACCTCAGTGACAAGCCGCTGACCCTGAAAACAGCTGATGGCAAGACCGATGTAGTCACCGCCGTTGCTGCCAAAGGCCGTGGTGATCGCGAGATCAACCCGGTGAAAGTCAGCCTGGCGCTGTACGAAGGCGACAAAAAAGTCAGCGACCTGAAACCGGTTGCCCTAGAGCGCGGTGAAGCAGCGGTGCTGTATGTCACCGGCACTGGCACCAACTTATCGCCGGTATGGGTCAAGCCGCCGGTTGCTTCTCGCTAATCGACTTTAAACAGCCGGCCTTGGGCATTTAGCCGTGAGGCTGGCTGGCACGAACAACAACAAGACTGAAACGACGGAAAACGACGTACAGCCCATTCGAACACTTTTGGAGAAACAAAATGATTCCAGTGATCTTGTCAGGTGGTAGCGGCTCGCGACTCTGGCCGCTTTCGCGTAAACAGTTTCCTAAGCAGTTCCTGGCGCTGACCGGCGAACACACTTTGTTCCAGCAAACCCTGGAGCGTCTGGTGTTCGATGGCATGGAGGAACCTATTGTGGTCTGCAACAAAGACCATCGCTTTATCGTTAACGAGCAACTCGCAACCTTGAGGCTCGATACCCAGGCGATTTTGCTGGAACCCTTCGGCCGCAACACTGCGCCTGCGGTGGCGATCACCGCCATGATGCTGCTCAGCGAAGGCCGCGATGAACTGATGTTGGTGCTGCCAGCCGACCACGTCATCGACGACCAAAAAGCGTTACAACGCGCCCTCGCCCTCGCCACTGTTGCCGCCGAACGTGGCGAGATGGTGTTGTTCGGTGTACCGGCTACCAAACCGGAAACTGGCTACGGTTACATTAAATCGACCAACGATGCACTGTTGCCGGAAGGCGTAAGCCGCGTTTCGCACTTTGTCGAAAAACCGGATGAAAAGCGCGCCACGGAGTTCGTCGAAGCCGGCAACTACTTCTGGAACAGCGGCATGTTCCTGTTCCGCGCCAGCCGCTTCCTCGAAGAGCTGAAAAGACACGAGCCGGATATCTACGACACCTGCATGTTGGCCCTGGAACGCAGCAAGCGTGACGGCAACAGCATCGACATCGACGAAGCCACTTTCGCCTGTTGCCCGGACAACTCCATCGACTACGCGGTGATGGAGAAAACCCAACGCGCCTGCGTGGTGCCACTGACCGCAGGCTGGAATGACGTCGGATGCTGGTCATCTCTGTGGGACGTGCAGGAAAAAGACCATAACGGCAACGTCAGCAAAGGCGATGTGGTTATTCAGGACAGCCGCAATTGCATGATCCACGGCAACGGCAAGCTGGTCTCGGTCATTGGCCTAGACAACATCGTAGTGGTCGAAACCAAAGACGCCATGATGATCGCCCACAAGGACAAGGTTCAGGGCGTGAAACAGATGGTCAACACGCTCAACGAACAGGGCCGCAGCGAAACCCAGAACCACTGCGAAGTGTACCGACCTTGGGGTTCGTACGACTCGGTGGACATGGGCGGTCGGTTTCAGGTCAAGCACATCTCGGTGAAACCGGGTGCAAGCTTGTCGCTGCAAATGCACCACCACCGCGCTGAACACTGGATCGTGGTTTCCGGCACGGCTGAAGTGACCTGCGACGAGAACGTGTTTCTGCTCTGCGAAAACCAATCGACCTACATACCAATAGCCTCTGTGCACCGCTTGCGCAATCCCGGCAAAATCGCGCTAGAAATTATCGAAGTGCAGTCCGGCAGCTACTTGGGCGAAGACGATATCGAGCGTTTTGAAGATATCTATGGTCGCTCGAAGAACGCTGAAATTGGCGTTCAGACCAAGACGATTGCGCGCTAGTGGAGTCTTGTGGGACCGAATTCATTCGGGAAGCGGAAGTCGCGGTCTGCCTGATACACCGCGCCGACTTCTTCGCGAACACGTTCGCGCCCACGAAAACCGGTAACACGTAGTGTTTTGCCCCCGTAAATCCTCTGCATCTGTGTGTTAGCAGAGGGGTTGCGGGGGCTTTTACGTTTTCCGGGTTTAGAAGACCTCTTTATTTTTCCTGAATCCAGAGGCCCGCGTCGAACGCTTGCTCTCTTTCGACATGTACCGTTCGGGCAGGTTTGTACCCATCACAAAAGATGAATAAGTGTCGGCATTCATTTGCAGTACGGATGCCCTGGCGAAAGGATTACTCACGAATTCTTCCGCGAGCCTGTCCACGGAACAGACCGTGACGGCCTGCATGGCGGTTATGTACATATGTGTATTGAAACCAAGGGAGTTTACGTCCGGCCCATTGGCAGCGATCATCCTTGATTGACTTCGGATAGTTTTCGACCACGCATTCACCTCCGCGGCATCTGCCCCCTGACTAAGCATGTAGACATTGTGATAAAAAATATCGACTGTATCCCCAATGGCATGACTGCTTTCGTGGATAAGTGTTCTGGCCACCTCCAGTACATGCTGACTATCCAGCTCCGAAGCAGACATGGAAATAGTCCTTTCGGGCTCGTAATCACTGACTTGATGAGTTACCCCTAGTACGCCGGGATGATTCTCAAAAAGATTGATTTTCCAACTCGACGCTCCCGCCAGGGAACTTATGAAGTGCTGCTGCTCAGCGAAGGCGGATTTGAGAGAGTTGACTACCTGTTCCTCGTGTTCCTGGTAGAGTTCACCAAATGTGTCAGTCAATATCTTGGAAACTCCCCTACCGGGAAACTCTTTTGATAGTTCTGCACGCGTCGTTTTAAGAAACTTAACGGCCAGGTTTATCCCCCTGAGCATTTTTTCTCGTTGCTCATGCGTAAACTCCGACAATCCTCTCGCGGAGACTGTTCGTCCAGATCGTATATAGGCGGACATCTCCTGCTCCCCCAGCACATCGTAAGGAGCAGCCCCTTCGTAGTCACCATATCGTAGAGGAGAGTTATTAACGAAACAAAACAGATTCAATCCTCCTGCCGCCCCCGTTGGGTCCGGGTTTATCCAGCGCTGCAACCACGGCGCGTAGTATCGCAATCCGTAGTAATAAAGCCCCGTCGCATCCCGCTCCTTGCCTGAGTAGCGAACCGTCTTGTAGCTCGCCTCGACAGCATTTCTTCCGGCCCAGCACGCTGTTCCGCCGAAGGGGTAATACATTTCCTGGCTGATCATCTGAGCCTCAGCATCCAGTTCCAATGTGCTGGAACCCAAGTGATCACTCATGCTGTAGCGGTACTGATTATTTTCGATGCCCTCGGGTTTACCAGCCTGCCAGTGCAACACACGTACCTCACTGCGCCCTGCTTGAGCCGTGATCACATGCAGCACTTCGCCGGTTGCGGTGTTGGTGCGAATTTCCAGTCCCGGCAAGTAACGCACTTCACTGTGATGGGTGACGGATTTCGCCTGGGTAGTTCGTACCTTGCGGACACGCTGCCCGCTCGCGTCATACACGTAGTGCTCGCTGTCATCGTTGCCCGACTCTCGCACTACCGGTCGCACTTGCTGCAATTGGTTACGTGAATCCCACTCAAGCGTTTGACCGGGCTGTAACTGCCGAAGGTTGCCATTTTCATCGAACCCGGCGGCGATCTCTTCTTCCGCAGGGGGACGGTCACCGAGCTGCGGCAGGCTTCGATTGCTGTAACGCGCTGTGACGAGAGTGCGCGAGTGGTTTTGCGCACCGACGTGGGTCAGTTGCTGCAGGTTCCCAGCGGCATCGTAATCGTAGGTTTGTGTGTAGTTGGCCAGTTGCGACGGACCTGGCGAGGTCTGAAAAACTGAAAACACCGGCCCATGATTGACGCTGGCCGCTTCCCATCCCGAGGCTTCGATCAGTTGATACAAGGAGTCGTAGCGGTAGGTAGAGATAGGTTCGATACGTTGATTGGCAAAGTGTCGCGTCGGTTGGGAGCGGTCTTCAATGCTGATTACATTGCCCACAGGGTCGTAGTCATAATGTAAGTCTTGCAACAGATCGCCGGCACGCTGGGCACGAAGTTGGATCAAACGCCCATCTTGCTCACGGTAACGGCTAGTGCTGATCACATCGTTGCCCAAGGTTTCCGATTCGATGCGGCCTTGAGCGTCATAACTCAGGTCGCTGACGATGGGCTGTGGAGGTTGATCCTTGAGCTGTAAAACGCAGGCCTTTAGTTGACCTGCAACGGTATGAGCAAAGGTGTGAATATTGTCTAACGCATCGGTCTGAGCCAACACATCGCCCAACGGGTTGTAGTGCCACGCCGTCTTTGCGCCAATACACGGTTCCCACAGACTATCGCGCCCAACATCCGGCCAATCAGGAGGTTGAAGCTCAGACAGGAAGTGTTGAGTGAGTTCAAGCACAGAGCCGGTCAAACCGAATGCGTTAGTTAATTGAGAACCCGCCTGATCATCATGCCGAATCAACTGGCCGCATTGGTTGTGCAGTACACAATCTGCGCCAGCAGTCCCGTACGCCAATTGCTCGACACAGCGCTCAACCAGCTCGTTACTGTTCTCGAACACTGCCGTAGGCCTGAGTAACGCATCGTATTCATGGCGCCGCCGAATACCTCGTCCATCCCAAGTTTCATGTACTTGCCCAGCCTCTGAGAACAAACCGACACGCCAGCCAGCATCAACACTGTCGCTACTCAATAGCTGGCCGGATAATGAATACACAGCGGCCAGATTGGCGGGTACGGCTGCATTCTCACCGGCCTCGCTCCACAAGCGCGCATCCCATTGCCGCGCAACACGCCCGACCTCATCAAATGCAGAACGGTTAACGCGTGCCTGGAGGCTGTCAGTCGTTTTTGACCGATACCAAGCAACAGACCGCACCACAAAACCGCGCAGTTCGGTGACAGCCAATATGGGCGTATGAGCATGAAGCGTCATGGTGTCTATTCACCCCTGATCGACTTACCGGTTATCGTTTTGACATGTGCCGAGCAGGCAGTTTCGTCGCCATAACGAACGACGAATATGTGTCAGCGTTCCTCAGTAACACGGCGGTTCTAGTTCGGGACGCCGTCACGAACTCTATCGCGCGCATTTCCTTTGTTGTCGAGCACCCCATAATATCCTCCATAGCTGTAATGAATTTATCGGCAGAAGGACCTGCGACCGCCTCTCCAGGCCCTGTTGCTACGATTCCCTTTAAGCCATCACGAATATTTTCAGACCAATCTCTGACCTGCGCCGTACTTGATTTTTTTTGCAACGTGTATTTTTTATTATAAAAAACATCTTCAGTATCCGCTGTTGCATGACTACTTTCGTGAATTAATGTATTCGCAGTTTCCAGTACATGCCGCTCGCCCAAAAGCGCCGTCGAGAGAAGAACAGTTCGTTCAGGTTGATCGGCGCTACGCACAGAGGTCAAGCCCTGCGCTTTAGGGGTTTCCGCAAAAAGGCTAATTTTCCAACTATCCTTAGTCAGCAATGAACTTAGAAACTCCTGCTGCCTACCTAACGCGGTATTTAGCGTACTGATTAGCTCTTTTGAATGCTCTTTATCAAGATCACCAAATGTGGACTTCAACGCCGCTGGGATGCCTGCACGGGGCAGCTCTCTTGACAGTTCAGCACGGGTTTTCTCCAAAAGAGTAATTGCTAATTGTATTCCTGCCTCCATTTTTCTCCGATGCTCATCCGTGAACTGAGGTAAGCCTGTGGCTATTATGTTTATTCCAATTTTCCCCAGCATGGTCTCGGAGTGGCCAAGCACATCGTAGGGAGCTGCACCTTCGTGATCCTCATATCGTAGAGGTGAGTTATTAACGAAACAGAATAGGTTAATCCCACCGGCTCGCCCTGTTGGGTCTGGATTTATCCAGCGCTGCAACCAAGGCGCGTAGTAGCGCAGTCCATAGTAATAAAGCCCCGTCGCATCCCGCTCCTTGCCTGAATAGCGCACCGTCTTATAACTCGCCTCGACAGCATTTCTTCCCGCCCAACACGCTGTTCCGCCGAAGGGGTAATACATTTCCTGGCTGATCATCTGAGCCTCAGCATCCAGTTCCAACGCACTGGAACCCAAATGATCACTCAGGCTGTAGCGGTACTGATTATTTTCGATGCCGTCGGGTTTACCAGCCTGCCAGTGCAACACACGTACCTCACTGCGCCCTGCTTGAGCCGTGATCACGTGCAGCACTTCGCCGGTTGCGGTATTGGTGCGAATTTCCAGTCCCGGCAAGTAACGTACTTCACTGTGATGGGTAACGGATTTCGCCTGGGTAGTTCGTACCTTGCGGACACGCTGCCCGCTCGCGTCATACACATAGTGCCCGCTGTCGTCGTTGCCCGACTCACGCACCACAGGCCGCACTTGCTTTAGTTGGTTGCGGGAGTCCCACTCAAGCGTTTGACCGGGTTGTAGCTGCCGAAGGTTGCCGTTTTCATCGAACCCGGTGGCAATATCGGTCTCGGTCGGTGGTCGATCATCCAGCTGCGGCAGGCTTCGATTGCTGTAGCGAGCCGTCGTTAAGGTGCGTGAATGGTTTTGCGCACCGACGTGGGTCAGTTGCTGCAGGTTCCCAGCGGCATCGTAATCGTAGGTTTGTGTGTAGTTGGCCAGTTGCGACGGATCTAGCGAGGTCTGGAAATCTGGAAATACTGGCCCGTGATTGACGGTGACGGCTTCCCATCCAGTGGCTTTCACGAGTTGGTATAACGTGTCGTATTGATAGGTCGATATCGGTTCTATTTTTTGGTTGGCGAAAAACCGTGTGAATTGAGCGGCGTCTTCGATAGCGAGGACGTTACCTACCGGGTCGGACTCATAATTCAAATCTTGCAGTACTTCGCCGTTGAAACGCTTGGCAAGCAGTTGGGCCAGACGCCCATCTTGCTCACAGTAACGCGCCTTGCTGATCACGCCGTTGCCCAAGGTCTGCGCCCCGATACGGCCTTGGGCGCTATAACTCAATCCAGAGACAATAAGCTGTTCAGCTTGATCCTTGAGCTGTAAAACGCAGGCCTTTAGTTGACCTGCAACGGTATGAGCAAAGGTGTGAATATTGTCTAACGCATCGGTCTGAGCCAACACATCGCCCAACGGGTTGTAGTGCCACGTCGACATTGCGCCAACACCCGGTTCCCACAGACTATCGCGACCAACATCCGGCCAATCAGGAGGCTGAAGCTCAGACAGGAAGTGTTGAGTGAGTTCAAGCACAGAGCCCGTCAAACCGAATTCGATGTTTAATCGAGAGCCCGCCTGATCATCATGCCGAATTAATTGGCCAGACTGGTTGTGCCGCACGCCATTCGCGTCAGCAGCCCCATACGCCAATTGCTCAACACAACGCTCCACCAGATCGTTACTGCTCTCGAACACTGCCGTAAGCCTGAGTAACGCATCGTATTCATGGCGCCGCCGAATACCTCGTCCATCCCAAGCTTCATGTACTTGCCCAGCCTCTGAGAACAATCCAACACGCCAGCCAGCATCAACACTGTCGCTTCTCAATGGTTGGCCGGATAACGAATACACCGCAGAAAGATTGGCAGGTGCTGTCGAATCCTCATCAGCCTCGTCCCATAAGCGCGCATCCCATTGCCACGCGATACGTCCCGCTTCATCAAACGCGCAACGGTTAACGCGTGCCTGCAGACCACCAGCCATGTGGGTTCGATGCCAAGCAACCGAACGCGCAACCAGACCGCGCGGTTCGGTGACAGCCAAGGTGGGGGTATGAGCATGAAGCGTCATGGTGTCCGTTCATCCGTGATAGACGGTTTAAGCCTAGGCATAGCTCCGACAGTTGCACAGGTACACGGTCACGTTCAGATGAATGGTTACGCTATTGGTCAACCTCACCTTCATTTCTGTACGATGCCGAACATCTGTTTAACTAAGGCTCCTTTCCATGCTGATCGGCATCGTCCTCGTTCTGTCTTGGCTCATCTTGTTGCTGCGTTACCCGACAAAAGCCTTGCCAGTATCCCTCGCGGCAGTGCTATGCCTGGGGCTGGTCGCGGCGTGGGTGGTATGGCAGGACAGTACGGAAACCCGCCAGTTGGAGCGTCTTGAACTGCGCCTGAGTTATTCGCCGGAACAATGCCCAACTGATCGGCCGTTGCGCATAGAGCTGCACAACGGTAACAAGGTGCCGCTGTTGGCGTTGCAGTGGCGAGTAGCGGCTTATCGACCGGGCGATACGGTGAACCTTGCCGATGACGTTTACGCGGCTCCCCGCTACCGCGGGCCCGGCGAATTGCAGGCTGGCGGCGATTGGCAAGATTGTCTGCCGGCACCACCGTTGCGTCCTGGTTATCGCCCGGAAACGGTGGAGTTTCGTGCTGAGCATTTACAGGGCGATTTCGAATAAAACCTATAAGGACAACACTATGCCCATCGCATTAATCACCGGATGTTCCAGCGGCATTGGTCGGGCCATGGCCGATGTTTTCAAGGCTGCTGGTTATGAAGTGTGGGCCACGGCGCGTAAAGCCTCGGATGTTGCAGCGCTGGAGGCTGCTGGTTTTTCTGCGGTGGAGTTGGATGTTAACGATGGCGAGGCCCTTGCGCGCTTGGCCGTGACGCTTGCACAAAACGGCGGCCTCGATCTGCTGATCAATAACGCCGGCTATGGCGCCATGGGGCCGCTGCTGGATGGCGGTGTCGAGGCCATGCGTCGTCAATTCGAGACCAACGTGTTCGCCGTGGTCGGAGTGACCCGTGCACTGTTCCCATTGTTGCGCCAAAGCAAGGGAATGGTGGTGAATATCGGCAGTGTATCGGGAGTATTGGTGACGCCGTTTGCGGGTGCTTATTGCGCGTCCAAGGCGGCCGTGCATGCGCTCTGCGATTCACTGCGCCTGGAGTTGGCGCCCTTCGGCATCAGGCTGATGGAAGTCCAGCCCGGCGCCATCGACACGCGTTTCGCCAGCAATGCCTCGCGGGAAGCTGAGCTTTTGATTGCAGAGTCATCACCTTGGTGGCCCTTGCGCGACGGGATTCGAGCCAGGGCTAACGCCTCACAAGGCAACCCGACACCCGCTTTGGAATTCGCCCGCGATGTACTCAAAGCAGTCACCAAAGACAAACCACCGCGCTTGCTACGCCTGGGCAACGGCTGCCGCGCACTGCCGTTGATGGCATTATTGGTGCCTAAAGCCTTGCTTGAAAAAGTACTGCGTAAGCGTTTTGGGCTGGATAAAGCGCTTTGAACAACACACGCCTCTGTAGGACCGAATTCATTCGGGAAGGCCGCGCCTCGGTCTGCCTGATGTACCGCGTCGCCTGCTTCCCGAATAAATTCGGTCCCACAGAGTGAAAGTAGAATGAATTCGGTCCCACGGGGAAATGAGATCCCCCATAGGCGATCTATCAGTTAACCCCTGGATTCACGATCACGGTACAGGTGCTCCCGGCGGCCAACACCACGCCATCTGGCACGCTGTCCAGGTGGATGCGCACCGGCACCCGTTGCGCCAGGCGTACCCAGTTAAACGTCGGGTTGACGTCGGCGATCAGCTCACGGCTTTCCGGGTTGTCCCGGTCATAGATCGCGCGGGCAATGCTTTCAACATGGCCTTTGAGCAACTGGCCGCTCATGAGCTGCATGTCAGCGGGATCACCGATGCGGATGTGCGGCAGTTTGGTCTCTTCGAAGAAGCCATAGACCCAGAACGAGTTCATGTCGACCACAGCCATTTTCGCTTCACCGATGCGCGCATAGTCACCGCGGTGCACGTTGAGGTTGGTGACATAACCGTCTACTGATGCCAATACCCGGGTGCGCTGCAGGTTGAGTTCAGCAGCCTCGAGTTGCGCTTGGGCCAACTGATAATCAGCTTGAGCAGACACCGCTACATTGCTTGCATCATCACGGCTTTCGCGGGATATCACTAGGCTGTCCATGTCCGCACGGCGGCTGGCATTTTGCTTGCGCATTTCCCAGGTAGCTTTGCGTGAAGCCACCGTGGCTTGAGCCTGTTTCACTGCGATCTGGTAATGGTCAGGGTCGATTTGCATCAACAGATCGCCCTTTTTTACCTGCTGGTTATCGTGCACCGGCACATCAACCACGGTGCCGGTAACGTCCGCCGCAACGTTGATCACATCCGCGCGCACGCGGCCATCGCGGGTCCACGGGGTGTCCATGTAGTGAACCCACAAGGTGTGACCAATCCAGATGGCCAAGGCCAGGACCAGTAACGTGGCGGTCAGACTGAAGAGCTTTTTCATCCAGGTTCTCGAAAAGGGTGTTCTAAATCGGAGTATTTCAACCGTAAACGGTCAATCCCAAACCACCAAAAATACAGGCGAACATGCTCAAACGCAGCAGCGCTGGGTGCCAGAAAAAACGGTACATATCCAGCGCAGACAGGATTCGATCCAGCACCCAGGCCAAGACTGCCGCAATCAAGAACATCACGGTCACGGTGGGCATATAAAGGCCGTGGAAAGCTATTTCACGAGGCATGCAGAAGTCCTTGCGGCTCACGTTCGGCGGCATACGCAGCCAACGGCGATTGCGGGTCGAGCAATGAAGTACGAATAAAGTGCAGGTAACTCTGGACCCTGCGCAACGCTGAGGTGTCGAAATGCGGGGCGAAGGGCTCGTCGGTCTCCTGCACACACACGATAGCGTGATTGACTGCGCTCAAGCTGCGCTCAAGATTGTTCCGGCCAGGCTGGACGAACAATCGAACCAGCGAGCGACCCATGACCCGAATCGCGTGGCGCCACGGCTGGGATTCTGCGTAACAGGCGACGTCCGGCAATACCGCTTGCTCACGACGCAACTCGATAATTGCGTGGC
>NZ_JAMFRV010000242.1 GCF_026224925.1 Pseudomonas sp.
CCTGGCTCAGCAGTTATCGCAGATTCATGGTGTTGGTTTGATCGATTTTCAAGGTGAACAATAGCCAGCGGTACGGGTGCAGATTGATCCGGATGCACTGGCCGCGCGTGGTCTGACTCTGGAAGACGTGCGTAGCATTATCGGCATCAGTACCCTCGATCAGCCCAAAGGCAGCCTCGATGGTGAATACCGCTCGATCACCTTGGGCGCGACCGACCAGCTGCTTGACCCCAAAGGTTATCGCGATCAGGTTGTTGCCTATAAAAATGGCGTGCCGATCAAACTGGGTGACTTGGGCAAAGTCATCGACGGCGCAGAAGATACCCAGCAGGCGGCCGCTATCGGGGGCGAGCCGGGAATCATCGTCGACATCCACAAGCAACCCGGTTTCAACGTGTTGTCGACCATTGCTACGATCAAAGCAAGACTGCCATCTCTGACTGCCCAGTTGCCCAAGGACGTCAACGTTGAGGTGGTGGGCGACCGTACGCAAACCATCGAAGCCTCAGTCAACGATGTGCAGTTCACGCTGTTGCTGTCGATTGGCCTGGTGGTGATTGTAATTTTCGTATTCCTGCGCAAAGCCACGGCGACCTTGATCCCGGCGATGACCATTCCATTGTCGCTGGTGGCGACCTTTGCCGTGATGTATGTGCTGGGCTACAGCCTTGATAACCTGTCGATCATGGGCCTGGCGATTGCCGTCGGCTTTGTGGTGGACGACGCCATCGTGGTCATGGAAAACATCGTCCGCCATTTGGAGATGGGCAAAACCAAAATACAGGCGGCAGTGGAAGGGCTTCAGGAAGTGGGTTTCACCATTATCTCGATGACCATCTCGCTGATCGCCGTATTTCTGCCGATTCTGTTGATGGGTGGGATTGTCGGCCGTTTGATGCGTGAGTTCGCGGTCACTGTCAGTGTTGCCATTTTGATGTCGTGCATCGTGTCGCTGACGATGACGCCGATGCTCTGTGCCTGGTTGCTCAAACACGAAAAAGACGAGCCCGAGCCAGGGCGCTTTTCCCTTGCTTGTGAGCGCGCGTTCAACAGCATTCACGACGGCTACAGCCGCAGTCTCGATTGGGTCCTTGCTCACCAGCGGCTGACCCTGGCCGTGGCCATGGCGACCTTCCTGGCAACCGCAGCCCTGTATGTTTACATTCCCAAGGGCTTCTTTCCGCAACAGGACAACGGCCTGATTCAGGGGATTGCCGAAGCCGCACCGGATATTTCGCCTAAAGCCATGCGGGCACAAGTTGCGCTGCTTTCAGAAATTGTGGGTGCTGATCCGGCCGTTGCCAAAGTGTATTTCTGGGTCGGGCCTAACCCGACCATCAGTCAAGGCAAGGTGATGATCAACCTTAAGCCGTTTGCCGACCGCACGGCCTCGGCGCAACAGGTTATCGCGCGGTTGCAGCCGCAACTGGATAAAGTTTCCGGCATCAAAATGTACATGCAGGCCAACCAGGACATCCAAATCGGTGGCCGAGCCAGCAAGACTCAATACCAATACACGCTTCAAGACCCTGACAGCGCCGAGCTGGACCATTGGAGCGGTGTGTTGCTGGCCAAACTCAAGACGTTGCCACAGTTGCAACACGTGACCTCCGACCAACAACGCGCCACGCCTCAGGCAACCTTGGTCATCGACCGCGCCACCGCCTCGCGGATGGGCGTCACGGTACAAGCCATCGACGACGTGCTGTATGACGCCTTTGGGCAACGTCAGATCGCGACAATGTTCACCGCACTAGACCAGAACCACGTGATCCTCGAACTTGATCCTAAGTGGCAGTTGTCGTTGCAAACCCTCGGTCACTTGTATGTACGTTCCAGCAGTGGTGCGCTGGTGCCATTGAACTTGCTGACCGATCTGAAGAGCGAATTAGTGCCGATCATCATCAACCACCAGGGCATTTTCCCAGCGGTGACGTTGTCGTTCGATTTGGCCCCGGGGCACGCGTTGAGCGAGGCGGTCAATGCGATTGAGCAAGCATCATTGGCGATCGCATTACCCGATAACGTTCGCGGTGGTTTCCAGGGTACTGCCCAAGCGTTTCAGGATTCATTGAAATCGCAGCCTTGGCTGATTCTCGCTGCCATTTTGACCGTCTACATCGTGTTGGGGGTGCTGTATGAAAGCGCGATTCATCCTCTGACGATTATCTCGACCTTGCCGTCGGCTGGTTTCGGTGCACTGTTGGCGCTGATCATTTGCGGCCAGGACCTATCAGTATTGGGCATGATCGGCATCATCTTGTTGATTGGTATCGTCAAGAAAAACGCGATCATGATCGTCGATTTCACCTTGGCTGCAGAGCAGCAAGGCATGTCCCCGGCCGATGCGGTTCGCGAAGGCTGTCTGTTACGCTTGCGGCCGATTCTGATGACGTCGTTGGCAGCGCTATTGGGCGCCGTGCCATTGGCTTTCGGGCATGGCGCTGGTTCGGAATTACGTCAGCCTTTGGGTATCGCCATTGTGGGCGGGCTGTTGGTGTCTCAAGTGTTGACGCTGTACACGACACCCGTTGTTTATCTGTGGTTTGACCGCTTGCGCAGCCGCCGTAACATCGCCGCCGAGTTGGCCACAGCGTGATAACCTCATGATTTTGAACGCATGACGCTCAGGCCCGTCCAGATAAATGTTATGAAAAATAGGAAGAATTTTGACGTTATTTTCATTAGCCACCATGAACACTAAGCGTCAAGGTGGCGTGCATAACGAGCAATGTAAGGAAGGACCATGCGTATTCTTGTTGTCGAAGACCATAAAGATATTTTAGATAGCATCTCCGAGTACATGGTGCTTAAGGGTTGCGAAGTAGTCGGTGCGGCGGACGGTTTGACCGGCTTGCACCTCGCGGCAACAGAGACGTTTGACGCGATTATCCTCGACGTCATGTTGCCGGGGATGGATGGAAATCAGTTGTGCAAAAACCTTCGGGAACACGCGCGACTGGACACACCGATTTTGATGTTGACCGCACGGGACGACTTGCCTGATCGCTTGAAGGGTTTCAAGTCCGGTGCGGATGATTACATTGTGAAGCCGTTTGCGCTGTCGGAATTACTGGCGCGAATCGAAGCCATCGCCCGTCGAAAAAAGGGCCTGCAGAGGCGCATCATCCAGATTCATGATCTGGTGTATGACCTGGATTCCCTTGAGGTCACTCGCGCCGGGAAACCATTGAAACTGAATCCGATCAATCTCACGCTTTTGTCCGTGCTGATGCTTCGAAGCCCGGCGATTGTTCGTCGCCAAGAGCTGGAAGAGGCGGTGTGGGGCACCGATTTACCTGATAGCGACAGCCTTCGAAGCAATATTTATTTATTGCGCAAAGTGGTGGACAAAGGTTTTGATATTCCGTTGTTGCATAACTATCACGGGGTGGGTTACAGGATTCATACCTCTGCTTAGAGCTGAGCTGAAGTAATATTTTGTAATGATTGAGGCGGTCATTAACGGAATTTTCACAATGGATTAACTTGGTTGTGACGCGCGATTAGTTAGTTTATTGCCCCTGACTAAGGGAGATGGTAGATGACTAATCCAATCAAGCTGAAGTTCTCCGAGAAGTATGACGCGGCTCACGCTCAACAGTATTTTCTCAAGCATAAAGACGGCGCCTCACGACGACTCTCCCATTGGCGGGATGAGCAGCTTGCCCGCAAAGCCTTGTTTCTGGCCGGCGATCCCACCGTTGTTCTGGACCTTCCCTGCGGTGCCGGAAGGTTCTGGCCGCTATTGGCAGAGAAAGCCAATCGAGTGATTATCGCGGCAGATAACTCAGAAGGTATGTTGCAGACGGCGCGTACTTCGCAACCGCCTGAAGTCGTAAAGCGTGTGAGAACTCTGCAAACATCGGCATTCGCCATCGACATGGCTGACAACTCAGTTGATAGTATTTTTTGTATGCGTTTGTTACATCATATTGGGGATGCACAGCACCGCTTATCACTCCTGAAACAATTAAACCGTGTCACCCGTGAAACAGTGATTATCTCTTTATGGGTGGATGGAAACTTCAAAGCCTGGAAGCGTAAACGCCAAGAGCGACAGCGCACTTCTGATGGAAAAGAGGATTATCAGAATCGCTTTGTGATTCCGGTGGCCACGGCGGAAGCGGAGTTTATCCAGGCAGGCTTCGAGATTCAGGAGCGTCTGGACTTTCTGCCGCTGTATGCCATGTGGCGGGTGTATGTGCTGCGTAAGAAATAATCTGCCTTCGTAACTGCCTGGAGTGCACGCTGAGGATGCAACTAGGCCCGCTGTGAGCTTAGTGACCGTCTTTTCGGGGAAAGGTTTTGAGGGAACTTGTGGGTCTTTCGACTATCAAGCTACTTACGGTGTTGATACCTTCACGGTGTTGGCGCAGGTCGGTAATTGCCCGGTGTTCGGTTTCGAGTGCCGCGGAAAATCCCAAAGGACCCTGACTTATGATGACTCAAGACAAACCTGTATGGCTGATCACCGGTTGTTCCACTGGCTTCGGCCGCGAGCTGGCCAAGTTGGTATTGGCCCGTGGCTGGCGCGCCGTGGTCACCGCGCGTGATCCGTCAACACTCACCGATATTATCAAAGGCCATGAAGACTCGGCGCTGGCCTTGGCGTTGGACGTCACCAACCGCCAGCAGATCAACGAGGCAGTGAGCCAAGCCAAAGCGCGTTTCGGCCGCATTGATGCATTGGTAAACAACGCAGGTTATGGCTACCTCGCGGCGATCGAAGAGGGCGAAGACGACGCTGTGCGGGGGATGTTCGAAGCCAACGTGTTTGGTCTGGTTAATATGACCAAGGCGGTGTTGCCGATCATGCGTGAGCAGCGCAGTGGGATCATCATCAATATTTCTTCCATCGGCGGCATCGCCAGCTTTGGCGCCACGGGTTACTACCACGGCACCAAATACGCGGTGGAAGGCATTTCCGAGTCGCTGGCAATCGAAGTAAAACCGTTGGGCATCGATGTGCTGATCGTCGAGCCAGGTCCGTTCCGTACTAATTGGGCGGGTCCGTCGATCAAGGCCTCGGCGATTGTGATCGATGACTACGACGCCACCGCCGGTGAACGGCGCCGTCAGACGTCTCAGCGCAGTGGTAACCAGGCGGGTGACCCGGTGCGTGCTGCCCAAGCTATCATCGACGCCGCTAGCGCGAAAAACCCACCGCTGCGTTTGTTGCTGGGTAAAGCAGCGTTGGAGTTGGCCCGTAAGAAAATTGAATCACTGCGCCATGATTTCGATACATGGGAAAGCACCACACTGGGGGCGGATTTCCCAGAAGGGCAGTGAGGGTTGGCACCCACAACGATCTGTGCCTCACCCTGATCCCGGTGGGAGATTCTATGGTGGTGATCAAGCCATAATCGCGCTTTTAGTGTGATATTCGCTTTGATTTTTCATCAGGGAGAATGCCACTCGAGCGAGTTTTCGGGCGAGCATGACCAGTACTTGAGTTGTAGCTTTACCACCGCTTCGGTGTTCTTCGTAAAAGCCTTTCCAGGCTGCTGATCGACTCG
>NZ_JAMFRV010000243.1 GCF_026224925.1 Pseudomonas sp.
AGCGTGAGCGGCTCGAAGTACAGGCGGTCGGAGGTGTCGTAGTCGGTCGAGACGGTCTCCGGATTGCAGTTGACCATGATCGTCTCGAATCCGTCCTCGCGCAGCGCGAGTGCCGCGTGTACGCAGCAGTAGTCGAACTCGATGCCTTGGCCGATACGGTTAGGACCGCCGCCCAGGATCATGATCTTGTCGCGAGTAGAAGGATTGGCTTCGCACTCCTCCTCGTAAGTCGAGTAAAGGTAAGCAGTGTCCGTCGCAAACTCGGCCGCGCAGGTGTCGACGCGCTTGTAGACTGGGTAGATCTCAAGCTTGTGGCGATGACGGCGCAGATTTTTCTCGGTAACGCCCAGCAGCTTGGCCAGACGACCGTCTGAGAAGCCTTTGCGCTTGAGGCGGAACATCAGGTCGCGATCAATCGTCGCCAGACCCATGGTCTTGATCTTCTCTTCTTCTTTGATCAGGTCTTCAATCTGAACCAAGAACCAGTGATCGATCATGTTCATGCTGTAGATCTGATCAACCGTCATGCCAGCACGGAAAGCGTCTGCCACGTACCAGATGCGCTCGGCACCCGGCACGGTCAGTTCGCGCTTAAGCACGGCCATGCTTTCCGGATTGGTCAGATCAAGCTTCGGATCGAGACCGCAGACGCCCACTTCCAGACCGCGCAGAGCTTTCTGCAGGGACTCCTGGAAGGTCCGGCCGATGGCCATGACTTCGCCGACCGACTTCATTTGAGTGGTCAGGCGTGCATCCGCCTTAGGGAATTTTTCGAAAGCGAAGCGTGGCAGCTTGGTGACGACGTAGTCGATCGACGGCTCGAACGACGCCGGGGTTTTGCCGCCGGTGATTTCGTTTTGCAATTCGTCGAGGGTGTAACCGATGGCCAGCTTGGCTGCGACCCGAGCAATCGGGAAGCCGGTGGCTTTCGACGCCAGGGCCGAAGAGCGGGAAACCCGTGGGTTCATCTCGATCACAACCATACGACCGGTGTCCGGGCAGATGCCGAACTGGACGTTGGAGCCGCCGGTTTCAACGCCGATCTCACGCAGTACCGCCAACGAGGCGTTACGCATGATCTGGTATTCCTTGTCGGTCAGCGTTTGCGCTGGCGCAACCGTGATCGAGTCGCCAGTGTGCACGCCCATCGGGTCAAAGTTTTCGATGGAGCAGACGATGATGCAGTTGTCCTTTTTGTCACGGACGACTTCCATCTCGTACTCTTTCCAACCAATCAGCGACTCATCGATCAACAGCTCTTTGGTCGGTGACAGATCGAGACCGCGCGTACAGATCTCTTCGAACTCTTCGCGGTTGTAAGCGATACCGCCACCGGTGCCGCCCATGGTGAAGGACGGACGGATGATGCACGGGAAGCCTAGCTTCTCAAGCACGACGTACGCTTCTTCCAAGGTGTGGGCGATGCCTGAGCGCGGGCAATCAAGGCCGATGGATTTCATCGCCTTGTCGAAGCGCGAACGGTCCTCAGCCTTGTCGATGGTGTCAGCGTTGGCGCCAATCATCTCTACACCGAACTTCTCCAGAACGCCTTCGCGCTCCAGGTCCAGTGCGCAGTTCAGTGCAGTCTGGCCGCCCATGGTTGGCAGCAGCGCGTCAGGACGCTCTTTCTCGATGATCTTGGCAACCGTCTGCCATTTGATCGGCTCGATGTAGGTCGCGTCAGCCATCGACGGGTCAGTCATGATGGTGGCCGGGTTGGAGTTCACCAGAACGACGCGGTAACCCTCTTCGCGCAGGGCTTTGCAGGCCTGGGCGCCGGAGTAATCGAATTCACAGGCTTGGCCGATCACGATGGGGCCGGCGCCAAGAATCAGGATGGTTTTTATATCTGTACGTTTTGGCATGGTTGTCACTCAAATTCTAGTCAGTCGGCAAGCCGTCTTGAACATTACTCTCAGGGCGTTGGGCGGATCATCCAGACAACATCACCTGGGCTCAGCCCAACCCTCTGCGCACTAATTCCTCAAGGCAGCCGATTAGCGCCGCTTGGCCATGGCGTCGATGAAGCGATCAAACAGTGGCGAAACATCGGTAGGACCCGGGCTCGCTTCAGGGTGACCCTGGAAGCTGAACGCGGACTTGTCGGTACGCTCGATGCCTTGCAAAGTGCCGTCGAACAACGACTTATGCGTCGCGCGAAGGTTGCTCGGCAAGGTGCTTTCGTCGACGGTGAAACCGTGGTTCTGGCTGGTAATCATCACCACTCCGGTGTCCAGATCCTGGACCGGGTGGTTCGCGCCATGGTGGCCGTGATCCATTTTCAGGGTCTTGGCGCCAGAAGCGAGTGCCAGCAACTGGTGGCCAAGGCAAATACCGAAGATTGGCGTCTCGGTTTCCAGCAATTCCTGAATAGCCTTGATCGCGTAGTCGCACGGCTCAGGATCGCCAGGACCGTTGGACAGGAAGACGCCATCAGGGCTGAGTGCTAGCACGTCACTGGCCGGAGTCTGAGCCGGGACCACGGTGACGCGGCAACCGCGATCGACCAGCATGCGCAGAATGTTCAGCTTAATGCCGTAGTCAAACGCCACTACGTGGTAAGGCAGATCAGCAGCAGCGAAGTCTGGATGGCTGTCGGTCGCCAGATTCCATACGCCCGAGCGCCATTCGTAGCGGTCTTTGACGCTGACGACTTTCGCCAGGTCCATCCCTTTGAGGCCTGGGAAACCGCGTGCGGCTTCAATCGCAGCTTCTTCAGAAATGTTGTCACCGGCCATGATGCAGCCGTTTTGTGCACCTTTCTCACGCAAAATGCGGGTCAGGCGACGGGTATCGATGCCTGCGATCGCTACCACATTGTTGGTTTTCAGATAGTCCGCCAGGGACATCTTGTTCCGCCAGTTGCTCGCTACCAGCGGCACATCGCGAATAACCAGCCCGGCCGACCAGACGCGATCAGACTCGGCATCTTCTGGTGTAGTACCGGTGTTGCCGATGTGCGGGTAAGTCAGGGTAACAATCTGTTGGGCATAGGAAGGATCGGTAAGGATTTCCTGATAACCGGTCATTGCGGTGTTAAACACCACCTCACCAACGGTTTGACCGTCGGTTCCAATGGCTTCGCCGCGAAAAATGCTGCCATCAGCAAGGGCGAGTATGGCTGGCTTAGTCAAGAAGACCTCCCGTAGTTAAAGCCTGAAAGGGCATTCGCAGGTTGCAAAAAAGCGGAATGACGTAGACACGTCACCCCGCTTGCTTGTCGAATTAGTCGAATTATCTGCGCGCTTTTAGTGGACACACTAAAGCTGTAGGTTACAGAAAAGGGGGGTTTTGGTCTACCGCCAATGAGTCTAAAAGACAGGGGAATGCGACGGAACATCGCGAGGCGGGGTAAAACGGGGTCAAAACCCATGAAAACCATGGGTTTTGATGAATCGGTTAACGCAGGTCCAGCACGTCTTGCATGTCGTAAAGGCCCGGAGGTTGATCCTGGAGCCACAATGCGGCACGGACGGCGCCCTTGGCAAAGGTCATACGGCTGGACGCCTTATGAGTGATCTCAACCCGCTCACCGTCCGCAGCAAACAACACCGTGTGATCACCAACAATATCGCCCGCACGAATCGTCGCGAAGCCGATGCTTTGGCGATCACGGGCACCGGTTTGGCCCTCGCGACCGTAAACCGCAACCTTTTCAAGATCCCGGTCCAACGCCTTGGCAATGACTTCACCCATGCGCAGAGCGGTCCCCGAAGGTGCATCGACCTTATGACGGTGATGAGCCTCGGTGATCTCGATATCAACATCGTCGCCCAGTACGCGCGCAGCCGTGTCCAACAGTTTCAGGCATAAATTGACGCCGACGCTGAAGTTGGCAGCAAAGACGATGGGAATTTCTTTCCCTGCCTCAGCCAGACGCTGCTTCTCTTCCACGGAAAACCCGGTGGTGCCAATGACCATAGCCTTGCCAGCCTTACGGCAAAAAGCCAGGTTCTTCAGGGTCACTGACGGGTGCGTGAAGTCGATCAACACATCGAACTCGTCAGCCACTTTGGCCAAGTCGCCCGACAGCGGTACACCGATACGACCCAACGCAGCTAACTCGCCAGCATCCGCGCCGACCAACGAACTGTCCGGACGATCAACTGCCGCCGTCAAACCTGCGCCAGGCGCTTGCTGAACGGCTTCGATCAGGGTTTTGCCCATGCGCCCAGCGGCGCCCATTACTGCAATACGTCGCATGCTTAGCTCCTGCCGATAGCCCTTACAAATCGCCGAAGAAACGCTTAACACCTTCAAACCAACCGCTGGCTTTAGGTGAATGCGAACTGTCGCCTTCGAGGGTCGCGCGGAACTCTTCAAGCAACTCGCGCTGACGACGCCCCAGATTAACCGGAGTTTCGACTGCAACACGGCACATCAAGTCGCCAGCACCGCCACCGCGAACCGGGGCAACACCTTTACCTTTCAAGCGGAACTGTTTACCGGTCTGCGTGCCTTCCGGAATTTTCAGTTTGACCCGGCCGTCTAGCGTTGGCACTTCCAATTCGCCGCCTAATGCTGCGTCGGCAAAGCTGATCGGCACTTCACAGAACAAATGCTTGCCGTCACGCTGAAAGATCGCGTGCTCGCGAACATTGATGACCACATACAGGTCGCCGGTCGGGCCGCCCTGCGTACCCGCTTCGCCTTCGCCAGACAGACGAATACGATCGCCGGTATCAACGCCAGGCGGCACTTTCACCGACAGGGTTTTGTATTCTTCGACGCGGCCTTCGCCTTTGCACGAGTCGCATGGATCAGAAATGATCTTGCCGTGCCCGTGGCAACGCGGGCAGGTTTGCTGCACAGAGAAGAAGCCCTGCTGCATGCGCACTTGACCAATACCACCGCACGTCGGACAGGTAATCGGCGCAGAGCCTTTCTTCGCACCTGAGCCATCGCACGGCTTGCAATTGACCAAGGTCGGCACTCGAATGCTGACCGTTGTGCCGCGTACCGCTTCTTCAAGATTCAGTTCGAGGGTGTAACGCAGATCGCTGCCACGCTGGGCACCGCCACGCGCGCCGCCACGACCACCACCAAAAAAGTCACTGAACACATCACCGAAGATGTCGGAGAAATTGGCACCGCCAGCACCAAAACCAGCACCGCCGCCGCCCATGCTTGAGTCAACACCCGCGTGACCATACTGATCGTAAGCCGCACGCTTGCTGGTATCGGAAAGCACTTCATAGGCCTCATTGGCCTCTTTGAACATGTCTTCAGACGCTTTGTCGTCGGGGTTGCGGTCTGGGTGGTGTTTCATTGCGAGACGGCGATAAGCCTTTTTCAGGTCCGCTTCACTGGAGCCGCGCTCCACACCCAATATCTCGTAGTAGTCACGCTTAGCCATAAGTCTTCCGCACTCTTGATACTTTGCCGCATGGCTTTCGGGTCAAACCCGCCAGCCGAAAAATTTCGTCTATTCCAGACACGCCAACGCGGGAGCAAGCTCCCGCGCGGCGACATCCTACCAGTGACCGCTGGACTGCGGTCAACTGGCTTTCAAGTAAGCCTTGGCTTACTTGTGGTCTTTCACTTCTTCGAACTCTGCATCGACGACGTCGTCGGCTTTTGCAGGCTCTTCAGCGTGAGCGTCACCGGCGCCTTGCGGCTTAGCAGCTTCTTCGGCGTACATTTTCTGTGCAACCGGAGCAGTCAACTTGGACAACTCTTCAACCTTGGCTTCGATGGCCGCTTTGTCGTCGCCTTTAACGGCAGCTTCCAGAGCAGTCAGCGCAGCTTCGATCGCGGTTTTTTCTTCCGCGGTCACTTTTTCGCCAGCATCGACGATCATTTTGCGAGTCGAGTGCACAAGTGCGTCACCCTGGTTGCGGGCAGCAGCCAGCTCGACGAACTTGTTGTCTTCTTCAGCGTGGGCTTCAGCGTCACGCACCATCTGTTGAATTTCTTCTTCAGACAGACCGGAGTTGGCCTTGATGATGATCGACTGGGTTTTACCCGTTGCCTTGTCTTTGGCGCCTACGTGCAGGATACCGTTGGCATCAATGTCGAAGGTCACTTCGATCTGAGGCACACCGCGTGGAGCTGGCGGAATGTCAGCCAAGTCGAACTTGCCCAGCGATTTGTTCTGAGCCGCTTGCTTACGCTCGCCCTGCAGAACGTGAATAGTCACTGCGCCCTGATTGTCATCGGCAGTCGAGAACACTTGCGATTTCTTGGTAGGAATCGTGGTGTTTTTCTCGATCAGCGCAGTCAACACGCCGCCCATGGTTTCGATGCCCAGCGTCAGCGGGCTAACGTCCAGCAGCAATACGTCTTTAACGTCGCCAGACAATACCGCGCCCTGGATAGCAGCACCCATTGCAACCGCTTCGTCCGGGTTAACGTCTTTGCGAGCATCTTTACTGAAGAATTCAGTAACCAGCTTCTGCACTAACGGCATACGGGTCTGGCCGCCGACCAGGATCACGTCGTCGATTTTACCAACATCGATACCCGAATCTTTAAGAGCAATGCGGCAAGGCTCGATCGTACGCTTGACCAGGTCTTCAACCAGGGCTTCCAACTTGGCGCGAGAAATCTTCACGTTCAAGTGCTTAGGACCGGTTGCGTCTGCAGTGATGTACGGCAGGTTAACGTCAGTCTGCAGGCTGGAAGACAATTCGATTTTGGCTTTCTCAGCGGCTTCTTTCAGGCGCTGCATGGCCAGCGGATCACCCTTAAGGTTCATGCCGCTTTCTTTCTTGAATTCGTCAACGAGGTAGTCGATCAAACGAATGTCGAAGTCTTCACCACCCAGGAACGTATCGCCGTTGGTAGCCAGTACTTCAAATTGGTGCTCGCCATCGACTTCAGCGATTTCGATAACCGAAACGTCGAACGTACCGCCGCCCAAGTCATAAACGATGACGGTGTGATCGCCTTTCGCTTTGTCCATACCGTAAGCCAAAGCAGCTGCGGTAGGTTCGTTGATGATGCGCTTGACGTCCAGACCAGCGATACGGCCGGCATCTTTAGTCGCTTGACGCTGGCTGTCGTTGAAGTAGGCAGGAACGGTGATCACCGCCTCTGTTACTGCTTCGCCCAAGTAGTCTTCAGCGGTTTTCTTCATCTTCTTCAGGATTTCAGCCGAAATCTGAGGAGGCGACATTTTCTGACCGTTGACTTCGACCCATGCATCGCCGTTATCAGCTTTGACGATCTTGTAAGGGACCATCTGAATATCTTTTTGCACGACTTCTTCGTCGAAGCGGCGACCGATCAAACGCTTTACTGCATACAACGTGTTGTGCGGATTGGTCACTGCCTGACGCTTGGCAGACTGGCCAACCAGGATTTCGCCGTCATTTGCATAAGCGACGATGGACGGCGTGGTGCGCGCGCCTTCGGCGTTTTCGATAACTTTTACATTGCCGTTTTCAAGAATGGAAACACACGAGTTGGTGGTCCCCAGGTCGATACCGATGATTCTGCCCATGTTAATTCTCTCCTGGAACTTAGATTTGGTTGCCGCAACTGCGTTTACAAATTGCGGTAGCACTTAAACGCATGACTTCTAAATGGGGGCCTGATGGCTGATTTCAAGCCTGCTCATCAATCGATGGCCTAACAGGTGCAACGGGTTTACTGACAACAACCATTGCCGGACGCAGCAAGCGGCCATTGAGCTGATAGCCCTTCTGAAACACTTTGAGCACGCTGTTAGGCTCGACGTCTGCACTTTCCTGCATGGCCATTGCCTGGTGCTGCGAGGCGTTGAACGGTTCGCCGTGCGGATCGATGGCTTCCAACTGATAACGCTTCAGGGTGTCCTGGAACATTTTCAGTGTCAGCTCGATACCTTCGCGCATTGGACGAATGCTTTCATCGTCCGGGCTGGACAAATCCAGACCGCGCTCCAGGCTGTCGATGATCGGAAGCAAATCGCCTGCGAACTTCTCCAAAGCGAACTTATGAGCTTTTTCTACATCCTGCTCGGCACGGCGGCGGACATTCTGCAGATCCGCAGCCACTCGCAGGGATTGGTCCTGGGCGGTCGCCAATTGCTCTTCAAGCCCTTGCACGCGCGCCACCATGTCATCACCCGAAACCGCTTCAGCGGTCTGATCTTGAGTCTGCGTATCCAGATTCTGTTCGTCAGCCATAGATTTCTCCTTTCAATTACATCCGTGAGCTCAACTCACGCTTCTGTCCCGCTATATGGGGTCTTAATTTTCAGCTTCAAGGGCAGCAAGGCGCACAGCGGCGCTGAGCCTGGTCAAAAAATATCTTGCTCCTAGGTCACTGCAAGCGCGTTACAAATCACACAAAGAACTTAAAACGCCGATAAATCGTCCAAATCGAGCTAAGCCCAGGCATTGTCAGCAGGAAACAAAACACTGTATAAATAACCAGACAAATTGCTTGGGAGCCACCTCTATGCTGGTGCACCTGTCCGTACATAACTATGCCATCGTTGAACATCTCGATCTTGAGCTGGACCGAGGCATGAGTGTAATTACTGGCGAAACCGGTGCGGGTAAGTCGATCATGCTCGACGCACTCGGCTTGACGCTGGGTGATCGCGCCGACAGTGGCGTGGTTCGTCCCGGCGCTGACAAGGCCGACATTCTCGCCACGTTCGACATTACCGATATCCCCGAAGCGCGAGCCTGGCTGCAAGAGCGCGACCTCGACAACGATGGGCCGTGCATCCTGCGCCGGGTCATCACCGCCGAAGGCCGTTCACGCGCTTATATCAATGGTACGCCGTGCCCCCAGGGCGATTTGAAGGCACTGGGCGAATTCCTGATTGATATCCACAGCCAGCATGAACATCAATCCCTGCTCAAAACAGACACTCACCGCCGCCTGCTGGACGAATATGCCGGCGCCAACGACCTTGCGCGCCAAGTGCATCTGGCAGCGCAGAGATGGCGTCAGGCGCGACAGGAACTGGAACGACTGTCTAACTCCGGTGACGAACAGCGATCGCGCCATCAATTACTCAGCTATCAGCTCGAAGAACTCGAAAGCTTGAGCCTTGGCGAAAACGAACTGGAACAACTGGAGCAAGAACACAAAACCCTGACCAACGCTGAAAGCTTGTTGAGCATTTGTCGTCAGGTCGTCGAACAATGCAGCGAAAACGACTCCGGCAATGTACTGAATGCACTGACCGCCAGCCTCAATCGCTTGAGCGCTGCCACCAGCTCACCCACCGCCATGAGCGAAGCCGCAAGTTTACTGTCCAGTGCACAGATCCAAGTCGAAGAAGCCGTGGGCGAATTGAATCGCTTTCTCGATCACTTCGACGCCGACCCGGCACGCTTACAGCAACTGGAAGAACGCCTGGACATCATTTATACCTTGGCGCGCAAACACCGCATTCAACCGACGGAGGTTGCTGCCCTTCAGCAGCGCCTGCTGGACGAGATAGACTCGCTGAACGCCAACGACGAATCAATCGAACGTCTCGAAAACGAACTGGCCGCTTATGCACGTCATTATCACGACAAAGCGCGGGAGCTAAGTGATCTGCGTCAACAATCCGCACCTAATCTGGCGTCGGCGGTCGAGCAGGAGATTCAGCGCCTAGGGATGCCTGGCGGCCGGTTCAGCATCGAACTGCGCCCCAACAGCAGCAAAGAGTTGCTGCCTAATGGACTGGAACAGGTGGAGTTACTGGTCAGTGCCAACCCAGGACAACCCCTCAAGGCGTTGGCTAAAGTTGCTTCGGGCGGCGAATTGTCACGAATCAGCCTGGCGATTCAGGTCATCACTGCACAAACCTCCCGCGTACCCACACTGGTATTCGATGAAGTCGATGTCGGCATTGGCGGACCCACCGCAGAAATCGTCGGGCAGCTGCTGCGACGTCTTGGGGAGCGCGGGCAAGTCATGACGGTCACTCACCTGCCTCAGGTGGCCGCGCAAGGGCACCAGCATTTATTCGTGCACAAGGTGCGCGACAGCGATGCGACACGCACCGCCGTCTCGAAGCTGAGCAAGACCGAACGTATAGAAGAAGTGGCGCGCATGCTCGGCGGCATCGACTTGACCAAGGAATCATTGGCCCACGCGAAAAAAATGGTCGTCACCGCCAAGGTCTGACCAAGCAAACCGTGAACATAAGAACGCACAAAGGCGACCCTAGGGCCGCCTTTGTTGTCGCTGCCAGAAGGCTTAAACCTTCTTCTTGCGCACGTAGAGCACCAAGTTGTGATCCACCAACTCGTAACCATGCTTCTCGACAATCCCCTTTTGAAGCTTCTCGATTTCTTCTTCGAAGAATTCGATCACTTCGCCAGATTCCACGTTGACCATATGGTCGTGGTGGCCGCCGTCAGCCAGTTCGAATACAGCATGACCGCCGTCGAAATTGTGGCGAACCACTAATCCGGCTGCTTCGAACTGAGTCAGTACACGGTAAACCGTGGCCAGGCCGACATCCTCGTTAGCTTCCATGAGTGCCTTGTAAACATCCTCGGCGCTCATGTGGCGTTGCTCGGCGGAATCGAGCATCTGTAGAATTTTAACCCGTGGCAGGGTCACTTTTAGTCCGGCTTTACGTAGTTCGCTATTTTCAACCATGGTCAGCTTTCTCGCGGATGCTGCTTCGCAGCTTCTCTTAATGCGGGTATGATCGGGGCTTTGTTTCCCCAGCCAAGATAGTGGAAGTCGCCCACCGATGCAAAACACCAAGCTCCTGCTAGCCAGTTTCACCTTCGTGGGACTGATCGCACTCGCCGGCTGTTCAATCCCCGGGGTTTACAAAATCGACATCCAGCAGGGCAATGTCGTCACGCAAGACATGATAGACCAGTTACGCCCGGGAATGACCCGGCGGCAGGTACGGTTTATTATGGGCAATCCTTTGCTGACTGACACGTTCCATACTGACCGCTGGGATTATTTGTATAGCCTGCAGCCTGGAGGTGGCGAACGCCAACAGGAACGCATGACGCTAATTTTTAATGCCAACGACCAACTGGCCAGTCTTTCCGGTGATTTCAAGCCGGGCGTAAGCCGTGACGAAGCCATTCTCGGCAAGCACAGCGACACGACGGAAGAACCAGCCAAAGGTGAAACACCTAAAGCCGACGAGCCGCCAAAGCCGGGTTCGTTGCTTGAACAGATTCAGAATGATGTTGATAAGGTTAAAAGCGTACCGGTTCCGACCCAAGAACCACTGCAAACGTCGCCTCAATAACGACACACGGTTCTCAGCATCAACAAAAAAACCCGGCATGCCGGGTTTTTTTACGTCTTCGTCTTGGCCAACACAGCCTTGGCGGCGCGCAAACGACGAACTTCTTTCGGATCGGCCAACAACGGTCGGTAGATCTCGATCCGATCGCCAGTCATCAGCACACGTGTTTCGCCATCACTCACGACCTTGCCAAATATCCCCACCGGACAGTGGGCCAGATCCAGCTCGGGAAAGTGCTTACCAATACCGGATGCTACCAACCCAGCACGCACCGTTGTCCCTACGGGCAAATCAACACTGAGCAGGACTTGCCGATCAATAGCGGCATACACCACTTCGACTTCGATCCGCACCTCAGCCATGTAGCTGTTTCGCTCGCTGGCAAAATGCGTCAACCAACGTGTTAGCCGCCTGATTGAATAACGGGCCTAAGGTTGCACGAATAATCGGCCCCGCGTAATCGAAAGACAGGTCCAGGCTAATCTTGCAGGCCTTTTCGCCCAACGCCTTGAATGTCCAGACGCCGTGCAGTTGAGTGAAGGGCCCTTCTTCAAGGTTCATCTCAATCGACTGCCCGGGCACTAGGGTATTGCGCGTCACAAAATGCTGGCTAAGACCGCCCTTGGCAATTTCTACACGGGCGCGCATGTGCACGTCGCTCGCGTCCAGCACCACGCCTGAAGAACACCACGGCAGAAATTCCGAGTAGTGAGTGACATCGTTTACCAAGTCATAAAGCGCCTGGGCTGGGTAAGGCAACAGGGCTGAACGTTGAATATGGGTAGTCATGTCAGCATCACTTCCAAATAAATTGCATCAGCATCGTTCACAAAAAAACCTGCCTGATGCCAGAGCTTGATGCTCAAACCAACCAAGCAATGGATGAATATCGAGTACGCATTGTCCGGGATTCAATCAAGGTGCTCAAGCACGCAGGTTGACCGTAGCCGACAGCGCACTGACTCCCTATAATGCGTCCCCTATGGCTAAGCTCAAGAAACACCCCACAGGGACCATCGCGCAAAATAAAAAGGCGCGTCACGATTACTTCATCGAACATAAGTTCGAGGCCGGTCTGGTCCTGGCTGGCTGGGAAGTAAAAAGTTTGCGTGCCAGCAAGGTGCAGTTGGTCGACAGTTATGTGCTGCTCAAAGATGGGGAGGCTTGGCTCATGGGTAGCCATATCTCGCCACTGACGACTGCGAGCACACACGTCATCGCTGACCCGACACGTACCCGAAAACTCTTGCTCAACCAGCGCGAGCTCGAAAAGCTCATTACCGCGGTTCAGCAAAAAGGCTATGCCTGCGTGGCCCTTTCCATTTACTGGAAAGCACACTTGATCAAGTGTGAAATTGCGCTAGGCAAAGGCAAGAAGGAATACGACAAGCGCCACACCGAACGTGAGCGCGACTCCGATCGCGAGCTGCAACGCGCGGTTCGGAGCAAAGGTAAGGATGATTAGGTCCGACGCTTAACCGCGTCGCACCTTTCGCGAATGAATTCGCTCCCACAGTAGATCCGTAGTCCTCTGTGGGAGCGAATTCATTCGCGAAAGCGTCAGCTCAAACAACCTCTATTTCAGCCCCAATCAAACCCCCTTGCGCCGCTCCGCCCTCGCCGTCCGCTGTACCTGCTGCCGCACCTCTTCAAGCACCTCTTGCACGTACAGCAAATGACGTGTGGAGACTTCGCGTGCAGCGTCCGCACGACCTTCGATGATCGCCATGTACAACTCACGGTGCTGGCTGATCAGCATGTCGCGGGTCTCGGTGCGCTGTTTATACATGCCACCGATGTTGGTCACGACATTGCGCTTGAGCAAATCAAACAAACCCCGAATTGTGTGCAACAGCACCGCATTATGGCTGGCTTCGGCGATTGCCAAGTGAAAGCTGGCATCCGCTTCACCCTCCTCGGCCCGGCTTACCTCGCCTACCCGCGAATAACAACTCTGCAATAAGTCGAACGCTGTCCGCAGCCGCTCGCGGTCCAGGTCGGTCGCGCGTTGGGCGGCGTAGTACGCACATGACGCTTCGAGCGTCTGACGAAATTCCAGCAGATCACGCTGAGCATCCGGATTACTTTCCAGCAGATGCAGCAACGGATCACTAAAGGTCGAGCCAAGATTTTCGACCACGTAATTGCCGCCACCTTGACGGCTGACTAACAGGCCCTTGGCCGTGAGCTTCTGGATAGCTTCGCGCAGTGACGGGCGAGACACGCCAAACTGTTCGGCCAACGCGCGCTCAGCAGGAAGGCGCTCTCCAGACTGCAATGTACCTTCGAGAATCATTCCTTCGAGCTGCTCGACAATATCGTCAGACAAACGACGCTGACGCACTTGATCAAACCCCATAGAAATCTCCGAACCCCGATCATTTACCGGGACCGCTTATTCTCGCCGATTGCCGCCGCGCCGACACCCTTCAGATACAGATGAAAACAGCCCATCAGCGCAAAAAATTCAACAAATCGACGAAAGTATTAGAAGAGCAAATTGACACACCGGTGGCAAGGCTTCTAACCTAGCGTCCAGACATTGTAAATTGGTCTTACCAATTATCCAATGCCGACGTTTAGTGGACATTCTCCACAGCGTTGCAAGACCTTTCGACATAACGAAGGGCTTGACTGGTGAACTGCGCGACTCGTTCGTCAGCATCGGTTCGACGGCTATGCTCAGCGCTAGTCCCGGACCCGCATGCGACGCACAAGCAACAAGGTACACCGGGCCTGACCAACAATAATTAGGGGCCACCTCACTATGCAAACCTGGCAACAGTTCTATACCCCACTCGGCAGCCTTGGCCTTTCCGCCATCGCGGCAGTCGTTCCCATTGCGTTTTTCTTCCTGGCGCTTGCCGTGTTCCGGCTCAAGGGTCATGTTGCGGGCACGATCACTATGCTGCTGTCGGTGGTGATTGCGATTTTCGCGTTCCACATGCCGGCGGACATGGCCATCGCTTCGGCCATTTATGGCTTTGGTTACGGCCTGTGGCCCATCGCGTGGATCATTGTCGCAGCGGTATTCCTCTACAAGTTGACCGTCAAAAGTGGCCAGTTCGAGATTATTCGCAGCTCGGTACTGACCATCACCGACGACCAGCGCCTGCAAGTGCTTCTAATCGCCTTCTGCTTTGGTGCCTTCCTTGAAGGTGCGGCAGGGTTCGGCGCGCCGGTAGCGATTACCGCAGCGCTGTTGGTAGGCTTGGGGTTCAACCCGCTTTACGCCGCTGGTTTGTGCCTGATTGCCAACACAGCGCCGGTTGCATTCGGTGCCTTGGGCATTCCAATCATCGTTGCCGGGCAGGTTTCCGGAATTGATGCGTTCAAGATTGGTGCGATGGCCGGCCGCCAGTTGCCGTTACTCTCGCTATTCGTGCCGTTCTGGCTGATGTTCATCATGGACGGCAAGCGCGGCGTCAAAGAGACTTGGCCAGCAGCATTGGTTGCCGGTGGTAGCTTCGCAGTCAGCCAGTACTTGACGTCGAACTTCATTGGTCCAGAACTGCCAGACATCGTCTCGGCACTGATCAGCCTGGTTTCCCTGACGCTGTTCCTCAAAGTCTGGCAGCCAAAACGCACTGCCGGCGCAACCATGGCCGGCGCATCGTTGTCAGCTGCGGTCGTTGCCAGCCCAGGCGGCTTCGGTCAACCACGCACCTCGATCGCGTCTGAATACAACAGCGGCCAGATCTTCAAAGCGTGGTCGCCATTCCTGATCCTGACGGCCGTGGTCACCATCTGGACGCTGAAACCGTTCAAGGCACTATTCGCCGCCGGTGCTGCGCTGCAAGCCTGGACCATTAACATTCCGGTCCCGCACCTGGATCAACTGGTCTCCAAAATGGCTCCGGTTGTGGTTAACCCGACCGTGATGCCAGCAGTGTTCAAGCTCGACTTGATCGCCGCATCGGGTACTGCGATTTTGATCTCGGCGCTGATCTCAATGATCGTGCTGCGAATCAAGCCAGGTGTAGGCTTGAGCACATTTAAAGAAACCCTGTTGGAACTGCGCTGGGCCATTGTCTCCATCGGCATGGTGCTGTCTTTTGCCTTCGTGATGAACTACTCCGGCATGTCCACTACGCTGGCACTGGTGTTGGCATCCACCGGCGCCGCGTTCCCGTTCTTCTCACCGTTCCTCGGCTGGCTGGGTGTGTTCTTGACCGGCTCCGACACCTCGTCCAACGCGCTGTTCGGTTCGCTGCAAGCCACAACAGCTCACCAAGTGGGCGTCAGTGACGTACTGATGGTAGCGGCGAACTCCACAGGCGGCGTGACTGGCAAAATGATCTCGCCACAATCGATCGCCGTGGCGTGCGCGGCCACTGGTCTAGTGGGTCAAGAGGCCGACTTGTTCCGGTTTACCCTCAAGCACAGCTTGTTCTTCGCCGTCATTGTTGGCTGCATCACTTTGATTCAAGCCTACTGGCTCACCGGCATGCTGGTGATCTAAGACTGTCAATAGACAGCAAATCGCAACACCTGTAACGCACACCGCAACGAATTGGCGTCGGGCTAACCACCCGGCGCCAACCATTCATAACCCGGTCTGCAACGCGGCAGAAAGTTTCAGCGATTCATCTTTCAGTCGCTGCGCTGGACGGATAACCGGGCCCACCCGGAGAAACGCCTGATGAGCGAGCTCTATTACAACGCCGTGCCGAATGCGACCCGTGTCGCACCGCCACGCGCCGCACCACGCCAATACCCTGATGTGAAGCCTGAGCGGGTTTACCTGTTCGGTACCTGCGTGGTTGATCTGTTTTATCCAGAAGCCGGCATGGATGCGATTCACTTGCTCGAACGCGAAGGCATTCGGGTGGAGTTCCCTCAAGGGCAAAGCTGTTGCGGACAACCGGCGTACACCTCGGGTTATACCGATCAAGCCCGAGAGGTCGCGCGTTCGCAACTGGCGTTATTTGCCGGCGATTACCCGGTCATCGTCCCATCCGGTTCATGTGCCGGCATGTTGCGCGAGCACTATCCCGACTTGTTCAAGGACGAGCCGGACACCCTCAAACAGGTCCACGCCTTGGCTGCTCGTACCTATGAGCTGGCCGAGTTCCTGCTGTTCGTGTGTAAGGTTCAACTGAATGACAACGGCGCACCGATCAAGGTTGCGCTGCACACGTCTTGCTCCGCACGCAGGGAAATGAACACCCACCTGCACGTGCGGACGTTACTGTCGCAGATGAGCAACGTGGAACGTGTCGACCACGGTCATGAAAGCGAATGCTGTGGTTTTGGCGGCACGTTCAGTGTGCGCATGCCGGACATTTCCGGAGCGATGGTCGCCGACAAAACCCGCTCGCTGAAAGAATCCGGCGCGCATCAAGTCGTGACGGCTGATTGTGGCTGCTTGATGAACATCAACGGCTCGCTGGAAAAACAACGGGAATCGCTGCGCGGCCAACATTTGGCCAGTTTCCTGTGGCAACGCACCGGAGGTGGTCAATGAACACCCCTACACGAATTCCTGTGATGGAAGTCGAAGAAGCCGGAGACGACTTCCGCGCTCGCGCCCACAAAGCGTTGGCCGACAAACAACTGCGCAACAACTTCCGCACCGCCATGGACTCGCTGATGACCAAGCGCGCCGTGGCGTTCAGCGATGCCGATGAACGTGAGCGCCTGCGTGAGCTGGGTAACGCGATCAAAGCCCGCGCGCTGTCGAAATTGCCCGACCTGCTTGAACTGCTCGAAACCAACCTGACCCGCAACGGTGTGAAAGTGCACTGGGCGGAAACGGTGGACGAAGCGAATGCCATCGTTCTTTCAATCGTCGAAGCCCATGCCGCCAAACAGGTGATCAAGGGCAAGTCGATGGTCAGCGAAGAGATGGAGATGAACGACTTCCTTGGGGCGCGTGGCGTCGAGTGCCTGGAAGCCGACATGGGCGAATACATCGTCCAGCTCGATCACGAAAAGCCGTCGCACATCATCATGCCGGCCATCCACAAAAACGCTAAGCAAGTGGGCCATCTGTTCCACGAAAAGCTTGGTGTCGACTACACCAACGATGTCGATAAATTGATTCAGATCGGCCGTAAAGTATTGCGACAAAAATTCTTTGAAGCGGACATCGGTGTGTCCGGCGTCAACTTCGCCGTGGCTGAAACCGGCACCCTGCTGCTGGTAGAAAACGAAGGCAACGGGCGGATGTGCACATCGGTGCCGCCGGTGCACATCGCAGTGACCGGAATAGAAAAAGTCGTCGAAAACCTGCGTGACACCGTGCCGCTGCTGTCGCTATTGACGCGCTCGGCGCTGGGCATTCCGATCACCACTTACGTCAACATGATCTCCGGCCCACGCAAAGCACACGAGCTGGATGGCCCGCAGGAAGTGCATTTGGTGCTACTGGATAACGGTCGCAGCCAGGCCTTTGCTGACAGTGAGTTGCGCCAAACGCTGAACTGCATCCGCTGCGGCGCCTGCATGAACCATTGCCCGGTCTATACCCGAATCGGCGGCCACGCCTACGGCGAGGTTTACCCTGGCCCTATCGGCAAGATCATCACGCCGCACATGGTCGGCCTGAACAAAGTCCCGGATCACCCTAGCGCGTCATCGCTGTGCGGCGCCTGCGGCGAAGTGTGCCCGGTGAAAATCCCGATCCCGGCACTGTTGCGGCGCCTGCGAGAAGAGAACGTCAAATCCCCGGATGACCCGCACAAAGTCATGCGCGGCCAAGGCAGTAAATATTCGCGCAAAGAACGCTTCATCTGGAATGCCTGGTCGCGACTCAACAGCTCGCCAACGCTGTACCGAGTATTCGGCTTTTTCGCCACTCGCCTGCGCAACCTGACGCCTGGCAACATCGGTCCCTGGACGCAGAATCACAGCGCGCCGAAACCCGCTGCACGCTCGCTGCACGAACTGGCCCGCGAGCATTTGGCCAAACAAGGCGGAGAACAATAATGAGCGCCAGAGAGAATATTCTTAACAAATTGCGCCGCAGCCTGACCGGCGCCACGCCGATTGCCGATACCTTCGACGAAGACTTGGTGACCACGCCGTGGAGCTACGCGCCCGAGTTGCGTATCGCGCAACTGCGCAAACTGATGGAAGCAGTCCACACTGAAATCCACCTCAGTGCCGAAAGCGCCTGGCCAGCGTTACTAGGCAAGCTGGTCAGCGACCGGCAACTGCCAAGCCTGCTCATCGCACCCGGCACGCCCCACGGTCGACGCGTCACTGAGCATTGGTCGATTCATCCCGAATTGCCGGCGCTTAAGGCTTACGACCGGCCGATCGAGGAGTGGAAAACCGAGCTGTTCGATGACACCCCCGCCAGTTTCACCACCACCTTGGGCGCGATTGCCGCGACGGGCAGCCTAATCCTGTGGCCAACCCGCGAAGAGCCGCGGTTGATGAGCTTGGTGCCGCCGGTGCATTTCGCGTTGCTCAAGGCCAGCGAGATCTACGAAAACTTTTACCAGGTCCAGCAAAAACAACAGTGGCCGGTCAACATGCCGACCAATGCGCTGCTGGTGTCCGGGCCATCTAAAACCGCAGACATCGAGCAAATTCTGGCGTATGGCGCTCACGGCCCGAAAGATTTGGTGGTGCTGATTCTGGAGGATGCATGAACCTGCCCATTGCATTTGTGCGTGAAGCAGAACGGCTGATCCCGCAGAACAGGCGCTTCGACGATCCGTTGTCGACCTTGGCCTTCGGCACCGACGCCAGCTTCTATCGGCTGATACCCAAGCTGGTGATCCGCGTCGAATCCGAGGAAGAAGTCGTCGCGCTGCTTAAAGTGGCGCAGACGGAAAAAGTACCGGTGACGTTCCGGGCAGCCGGAACCAGTTTGTCGGGGCAGGCCATCAGCGATTCGGTGCTGCTGGTGTTGGGCGACAATTGGAACGCGAAAGAAATTCGCGGCCAGGGCACTCAGATCCGTCTGCAACCGGGCGTCATCGGTGCTCAGGCCAACGCTTGGCTGGCGCCGTTCGGGCGCAAGATCGGCCCCGACCCGGCGTCGATCAACGCCTGCAAAATTGGCGGCATCGTCGCCAATAACTCCAGCGGCATGTGCTGCGGTACGGCGCAAAACAGTTATTACACGCTGGCGGGCATTCGCTTGGTATTGGCTGACGGCAGCAGTGTCGATACCGAAGACCCGGGCAGTGTTGCAGCGTTTCGCGACAGTCATTCTGATTTGCTGGAAAACCTGGCTCGCCTCGGTCGTGAAACCCGCGCCAACACTGAGCTGGCGGCAAAAATTCGGCACAAATACCGGCTAAAAAACACCACCGGCCTATCACTGAATGCGCTGGTGGATTTCGACCAGCCGCTGGATATCCTCAGCCACTTGCTGGTGGGTTCCGAAGGCACGCTAGGGTTTATCAGCGCAGTCACGTACGACACGGTCATCGACCACCCTTTCAAGGCATCGGCGCTGATTGTGTTTCCGGATGTGGAGACCTGCTGCAACGCAGTCACTGTGCTGAAAACCCAGCCGGTTGCCGCCGTCGAATTGCTGGATCGTCGCAGCATGCGCTCGGTGCAGAACAAACCGGGCATGCCGGCATTCGTGCGTGAATTGTCGGAAAACGCCTGCGCGTTGCTGATCGAATCCCGCGCTGCGTCCCAAGTCCTGCTGCATGAACAGCTCGCGCACATCATGGACTCGCTGGCACCGTTCCCCGTAGACAAGCAAGTCGACTTCACCGAAGACCCACTGGAAAACGCGCGCCTATGGGCCATCCGTAAAGACACCTTTCCGGCCGTCGGCGCGGTGCGTAAAACCGGCACCACGGTGATCATCGAAGACGTGACCTTCCCCGTAGAGCAACTGGCGATTGGCGTACGACGCCTGATCGCGCTGTTCGAGAAGCACCATTACGATGAGGCGATTCTGTTCGGCCACGCGTTGGAGGGCAATCTGCACTTTGTCTTCACCCAAAGCTTCGAGAGCCCAATAGAAGTCGCGCGCTATCAGGCGTTCATGGAGGACGTCACGCAGCTGGTCGCTGTCGAATTCGGTGGCTCATTGAAAGCCGAGCACGGCACCGGCCGTAACATGGCGCCGTTCGTTGAGTTGGAATGGGGCAGCGATGCCTATCAACTGATGTGGCAGCTCAAACGCCTGCTCGACCCGAATGGAATTCTTAACCCCGACGTGGTGCTGAGTAACGATCCGCAGATTCACCTAAAACATTTGAAACCGTTGCCTGCCGCCGATGAAATCGTCGACAAATGCATCGAGTGCGGCTTCTGCGAACCGGTCTGTCCATCCAAAGGGCTGACGCTGAGCCCACGGCAACGCATCGTCATCTGGCGTGACATTCAGGCCAAGAAACGCGCGGGCATTAACACCACCGACCTGGAACGCGATTACCACTACCAAGGCATCGACACGTGCGCCGCCACTGGCCTGTGCGCACAACGCTGCCCAGTGGGCATCAATACCGGCGAGCTGGTGAAAAAACTTCGCAGCCGAGAAGCGACCCACGGCAAAACCGCAAATTGGCTGGCCGATCACTTCAAGACCACGTTACAGGGTGCGCGCTTCACCCTGCACGTGGCCAACGGCGCACGCATGTTCTTGGGTGCGCCACGCCTGGCAAAACTCTCCGCCGCATTGCGTAAGGCATCGGATGGGCGCATACCGCTGTGGACCGCCGCAATGCCGCAACCGGAACGGGCGATTCGTTTCAGCCCACCGGTGAACGATCAGCGCCCGCGCGTGGTGTACTTGGCAGCGTGCGTCTCGCGCGTCATGGGCCCCGCCGCCAGTGATCGCGAGCAAACGTCGCTGCTGGAAAAGACCCAGGGCTTGCTGGAAAAAGCCGGCTACCAAGTGGTCTTCCCCGACAACCAAGACAGCCTGTGTTGCGGTCAGCCATTTGCGTCCAAGGGCTACAACGAACAGGCCGAGCATAAACGCCAGGAACTGCTCGCGGCCTTGCTGACAGCTAGCCGTGGCGGCCTTGATCCGATCTATTGCGACACCAGCCCCTGCACCCTGCGCCTCGTCCAGGACCTCAAAGACACACGCCTGGACCTGTACGACCCGGTGCGTTTCATCCGCACCCACTTGTTGGACAAATTGCACTTCACGCCTCAGCAAGAAGCGATTGCGGTACACGTAACGTGCAGCACCCAGCACTTGGGCGAAAGTCAGGCACTGATCGAACTGGCGCGGCTGTGTAGCGTGAACGTGGTCATTCCTGAAGGCATTCACTGTTGTGGATTTGCGGGCGACAAAGGCTTCACCACGCCAGAGTTGAACGCGCATTCGTTGCGTACCCTGAAAGATGCGGTGCAGTTCTGCAACGAGGGCATTTCAACCAGCCGCACCTGTGAAATCGGACTGTCGCAGCATGGCGGTATCGACTACCACGGCCTGGTGTATTTGGTCGACCGAGTGACACAGAGAAAGTCGGTGTAACGCTGATAGGACGGGGCGAAAAATGCCCCGTCATGGTGCCGGAACCCGCTGGGATGGCTATTTCAAATGAGATAGAAGAAATAATAGAACCCCTGCGAACCGTGACAGTCCATCTCTTTAAGCCCCACAAAAAAGGGCTTACCACAGACCTCGGACGGGCCTCATAGACCGGATACTCCGAGTCCACAGGCTTAGGAGATACACATGAAGCGTACCGCACTCACAGGGTTGTTCCTCGCTGCCGCACTGTTGGCTTCCCCGGTATTTGCCGCTGAAGATCTGTGTGGGGCGAATCTGCAGACCATCAAAGACGACCTAGCCTCGGGCAGCGACATCGGCGAAGAGCAAAAAACGGAGCTTATGGAAACTCAGAAAGCAGCCATGGCCGCTCACGCTGCTGGTGATGACAAGAAGTGTATAGAGCTCACCACCAAAGCCATTGATGACGTGGACCAAAGCGACGCCGGCGATAGCGATGGCGGTTCGAAGTAATCTTTGCGTACAAGGCCAGTCGCAGGTTGGCCTGCTTTTCAGCACCGCTGCAGACAGGTGGTCGACGTGGTCCGATCATTCGGGTAGAATCGGTCACCTGACTGCTCACGCGGTTGCTATCGGGGCCGATTAGGATTCGACGCTGGTCGCGAAACTTTAGGTGCATGCCGAGTTGGTAACAGAACTCGTAAATCCACTGTTGCAACTTTTATAGTTGCCAATGACGAAAACTACGGCCAGGAATTCGCACTCGCCGCTTAATTGCGACGACTAGAGCCTGAGCCTCTGGTTACTTCGGTACCAGCAATCACTAGAGGATGCCTGTAAACTCGAAGTGATTGTCATGCAGAACAGGATCGCCGTGCAGTACGTTGTGGACGAAGCGGCTAAAACTTACACAACTCGCCCAATGCACCCTGCCCGTCGGGCCGCTGCGGGTTAACTTAATAGACACGGCTACGCATGTAGTACCGACAGCGGAGTACTGGCGGACGGGGGTTCAAATCCCCCCGGCTCCACCACTTCAACATCTAAAGACGTCCACGGACGTCTTTTTTTGTGCCTGAAATCCAGTGAATACAGGGATTTAGCGGCTATTGAGGTCTCAGTAGCTTTTGGGAGTTCCAGAATTTCTGGTATTCCAAACGGTATTCCAGCCCATCCGGTGCTAATCTTTGGAATACCAAATCAGTGCTTGAGGGAAATCTCATGCCTGCTCAAACCCTCCGCCTTTCCGATCGACAGCTCAAGGGAGTCAAACCCGCGTCCAAGGATTACGTCCTCACCGACGGGGACGGTTTGCAACTCCGTGTACGCAGCAACGGCTCTCTGCTGTGGAATTTCAATTACCGTGAACCGGTGACGAAGAACCGAATTAACATGGGCTTGGGTACCTACCCAGAGCTTTCGCTGGCGAACGCCCGAAAGATGGCAGTGCAAGCCCGCGAGCTGCTCGCCCAAGGCATCGATCCGAAAGTGCAACGCGATACGCTAAATGAGGCCAAGCGCGCAGAAACCGAACACACCTTCGAGAACGTGGCCACCGCCTGGTTCGAGCTCAAGAAAGACTCGGTCACCCCAGCCTACGCCGAGGACATTTGGCGGTCGCTCACGCTGCATGTGTTCCCCGACTTGAAGACGACGCCACTCGTGAAAATCACCGCGCCGATGGTGATCGAGCTGCTTCGTCCAATCGAAGCGAAAGGCAGCCTAGAGACGGTCAAACGCCTTAGTCAGCGGCTTAACGAGATCATGACCTACGGCGTGAACTCCGGCCTGATTTTCGCCAACCCGCTCAGTGGCATACGGGCGGTTTTTAAGAAACCCAGGAAAGAAAACATGGCCGCGCTCCCGCCCGAAGAGCTACCCGAGCTCATGCTGGAAATCGCAAACGCCAGTATCAAACGCACGACCCGCTGCCTGATCGAATGGCAGTTGCATACCATGACTCGCCCTGCAGAGGCGGCGACCACTAGCTGGGCAGACATCGATTTTGAAAGGCGTGTCTGGACCATCCCTCAGGAGCGGATGAAAAAGCGCCGCCCACACAGCATCCCGCTGAGCGATCAAGCCATGGCATTGCTGGAAATACTCAAGTCCCATAGCGGTCATCGAGAGTATGTCTTCCCGGCAGACCGAAACCCACGTACTCACGCCAATAGCCAGACCGCCAACATGGCGTTGAAGCGCATGGGCTTTCAGGACCGCTTGGTCAGCCATGGCATGCGCTCAATGGCCAGCACCATCCTGAACGAGCATGGGTGGGATCCGGAACTGATCGAAGTCGCGCTGGCGAATGTCGATAAAGACGAGGTTCGAAGCGCCTACAACCGGGCGGATTACATCGAACGCCGGCGTCCGATGATGACTTGGTGGAGTGAACATATCCAGAAGGCGGCCACCGGCAGCCTGTCGGCAGCCGCGATCAATCACACCAGAGACCTCAACGTCGTACCTATACGCTGAGCATCCTGAGGCTGGTGGCACCGGAGAAAAACCGTGTAACCGTGTCGTGCAGCATGGCGGAAGACTTCACGACTATCGCAAAATCTCCCGCACGCCTGCGCTCCTTAGTCAAAGTCCCTGAGTATGGGAAGGCTCCGCATTCCCATGCTCAGGGACTCACGCTCTATCGCCCAAACGTTCTGAATACTAATCCTGGCTTTAGATACACCGGCCCAGTCAGATGATATCGACAGCGTGGATATCTAGGATTACTTGTCGCACTGACGATAATTAGCAGCCAACCCTAAGAGCTCGGTAGTTAATAATATTAATTGGCCAATGACCCTGATAGCCCATGAGCGCCGCACGCTCTCTTCGAACCGCACGTCACAAGAAATAGCCGGAATCCCTCCCCTTTACCAACGTCGCGTATCAAGCGTCTTCTTACGCTCCCAACTTCAACCAAACCTGAAAAACACTTGGCAGTGTCCCCACAAATGCCTGACAAAGGCATGACAGCCCGCTCGACTCCTGACAAATGCCCTGTAAACGCCTGACAAATACATGTCAGCCAGAAAAAGCAGCAACCCAATAAAAAATACAGGCACGCCATGGATGTATACACATCCGGTGCCAAAGGGTGATCCCTTTGAAACCCCAGGCTCTACGAGCCAAATGTAAAGCTGACACCGCGAACACAGGCATTTACTGCCCGCGCCCATAATCCAAACAGTCTTTCGAACCAGGCCTGCTTTCGGTTCTATCAGGTTCATTGCGCACTGAGTGAACAAAGGTAGCAAGACAACCTAAACTGCAATACTTCCGGTCATTTACGCTTACTTTCGGTACTATCCGGAACATCTCAGGATTGTTGAAGGTCAGGAAATGGATTTCACCCCCATCATCACGCAGGTCCTGGACACCTTGGGGTTCTTTATCCCTCTGATCCCGCTGATCGGCCTACCCAAGTCACCTTGGGCCAAGGGCCATATTGGCGTACTCCTGATGCATCTGCTCTCCCATTGGCAGCAGGACAAGCGTACCTACCGCCACCTGCACAATGTCACGCTAAACAAACCAGACGGCACCACACAGATCGGCCCCGTATTCCTCTCGTCCAATGGCACCTTCGGGCTGGAAACAAACTACATAAGCTGCTGGATCTTCGGCCGCGAGATGCAGCCCGAGTGGACGCATAAGCTCTACAAGCACACATTCAAGTCAGGAACCCACTCCGACAGAACTACAAGCACCTCAAGGCGCTGGAGACCACCCTTGGCCATAATCCGGCCCGCCTGCACTCGGTCATCACCTTAGTCGGCGGCAGTACCTTAAAAAACCGAGGTGCCGGCCAATGTCATCGAGGGCGGCGGCTTTGCACAGAAAATAAATTTATCTGCTTTTCCCGCTTTTCCCGCAAATTTTTCATG
>NZ_JAMFRV010000244.1 GCF_026224925.1 Pseudomonas sp.
GCATCGAGGGCTTTGAACCTGGCTATCTGATGCTCGTGTTTGATGCGGTCAAATTGTTGTAGCGCTGGCTTTTCGGCGTAGACCTTCTGCACCAGCCCCGAATACCAGGAAAAGTCGAGGATAGCCGGTAGCTGATCGGGCGTATCGCTGCGCAGGGCAATGTTCAGCAACTCTTCCAGTTGGGCCTGATACAACTCGCCCGACAGCACGTTGAGGCGGGCCATCTGGTAGAGCGCACCCAGGCTGGCCTGCCAAAGCTGCAAGCGCGCGCCCAAGGTCGGCAGATCCAGGCTGCGCAACGTTTGCGCGGTGTCATCCTGCATGCCGGTGACTTCCAGGCCGGCTAGCAATGCCTGATCGAGGCCGGCGAGGTGCACCTCTATATCACTGACCGTTTCCCCGAGCCCGCTGGCGTCCGTGTGCCCGGCGAGGAACGCAATGATCCCCTGTGGTACATGGCCGTTGCCGAGGTCTTCGTAGAGTTGGACGACCCAGGCGCTGACGCGCTCCAGCACAGGCCAGTCGGACTGCTGACGCTGCCATTGAGCACCGAAGAGCGCACTGCCCAGCCCCTCATGTTGGTCGTAATTTTTCTTGCTCTGTTGATAGGCCAGGACCGAATCGACCAGAGTGAGCTGCTCGGTATTGCTCTCAGGCAGCGTGCCCTGCGCGAGCCCTTGCAAGCGAGCCTTTGCCGCGCGATAGCGCCCGGAAAACATCTTCCACCACTTGTCACCGTAAGCCAGCAGATTCTGCCGAACGTCCAACAGGTCCTGCTCCCACGCGGCCTCGATCAGCCGGGCGCCGTGGTTGGCCCGACACATGCTCATGCGCTGGCCGGCATCGAGCAACTCACGGATTGCGTCGCGGCGCAGCTGCCAGTCACCCGTACTCAGCTCTACTCCTTGCAAACGAGGCGCTTCGGCTGCCCGCCTTGCTGCGCGGCAGATGACAGCAACGTCCGCAAGGGTGGCGGGTTGGGTCAGCATCAGCCGAGTCGAGAGCGCCTTGGCGGCGGCGTCCAGAGCGGACAAATGTGCACTTGCCTGCTGCAACGCATCGTTCGCACTGTTCTGTTCAATCGGAGAGAAATAAGTTCGCTTGCTTCCCCAGAACGGGCTCTTGTCCGGGCGGCCCATTTCCTTAAGATGAAGCGTCAACTCCTCAACCAGCTCACGGCGTTTTTGCTGATCAGACTGAGTCCATGCCACCATCGGTGCAAAGGCAATCGTCGGCAACACACCATAGCTGCGCTTGAGTTTGAGGTAACGACCCAGCACCTCGACAAAGTCCAGGCCGCTGGCACCCACAGGTGCACTCACCGCTTCGCAATAACGGTTCAAGTTGCCTTGCAGCTCCGCAAGGTTGGTCAGATCATCCTCGCCCACCTTGGTTAGCGGGCGGCCCTGTTCAAGCGTGCGACCCAGTTCCTTGAGCACCGATTGTTTGGTCGACTTGTGGCTATGCAGCTCTAGCACCGCATCACCCAAGTGACACTCGTCGAGGCGACGTTTAACCACCTCAAGGGCAGCCATTTTTTCGGCCACAAACAACACGGTTTTTTTCTGGGCAATCAGCTCCGCGATGATGTTAGTGATGGTCTGTGACTTACCAGTGCCTGGCGGCCCTTGGATAACCAGGTTGGCACCCTCCCGCACTTCGAGGATCGCTTCAGTCTGGCTGCTGTCCGCATCTTTGACGAAACGCACTTCCCCGGGCTTGAGCACCGAATCGATGTTCACATCCTCGGCGTAGGCCGGCCGCTGGTCGCCGAAGCCAGGCCCTAGAAGCCGGTTGATCACCGGGTGGGCATCGGGCTGCTGGTCTTGTGGCCAACTCTTCGGGTCCAAGTCCTTGAACATCAGAAACTTGCCAAAGGAGAAGAACCCGAGGGCCGCCTCGTTTGTTGACACCTTCCATCGGGGTTGCTTGCTCAGCAGGTCCGTCACTTCGGCATAAAAGGCGTCGAGGCTGCCCTCCGTAACAGCAAAGCGATCCTCACTGAACTCGCAAGCCGCGAGGTCGAGGCCAAAATCGGTCTTGAGCTTGGCGATCAACGACAAGTTGGGCATCAACTCATCGCCGGAATATTTCAGTTTGAAGGCGTCCTTTGCGCCGCTGCGCTCAAGGGTTACCGGCAACAACATCAAGGGAGCCTTACGCAGGTTCTCCGAGCTGTCCGCTTCGTACCAATGAAGGAAGCCCAGTGCCAGAAACAAGGTATTCACCCCTTGCTCCTCGACAAAGGCCCGCGCCTCAGTGTGAATCCTCAACAACTGCAGAAACAGGCGCTCTTCATCCAGCGCAGTCTGCAGCCGCGTATCCGTATGCCGCCGCGCCCGACCCGACTCGTCCACCTCATCGTCGACAGCACTCAACTCACCCAAGCTGTCGAGTTCATGCAACAGCAACTCATCAGTCGCTGCATCATGAGCCTCCGCGCCCTCTAGCTGTGCAGCCTTTGCCAACGCAGCCGACTTCTGGCGCGCCATCGGCAAAAAACTCATGGCCTTTTCCTGCCGGTAAAGCAGGTGGAACACCGCCTCTGACAGCTCATCCACCACCGCCAACGTCTTGGCTGATGCGCGGAAGTTCAGCATGGTGTTGCGAAGTCCGATATCGAGCAGTTCTTTGCGGCTACCCTGCAGCTTTTGACTAATCCCTGAACTCATGAAGACTCTCTTGAAACGTGGCCGAGGCTGGAAACGATAGGAAACAGATTGCAGTCGGTTAACGGCAGATGCTTGGATCATGAACGACGATCATGGCTATGACAACGAACTAATGCTGCCTGTAGAACCGAAAAAACCCCCAATGATGTCGCCGCTAGCCCCGGATGAAGGGCGTCCGTTCTTTCGGCTCAACTTGCGCAGGGCCACGGCCTAGTCGTCTGGCGCGGATATTCAAATGTATACCGCGAAAGCTTATTCCACTCATGCAGGCATCTCGCGGCTGTCGCTGCGCAGAATGCCCCGACCCCAAGTCAAGGAAGCAATTTGTCTGCACAGCCCCACATCTGGGCTTTTTTTACGCCCGTATCACCGAGGAGCTGGATGCAAAAAGCCACGCTAATGGGCAGCTAAAACCGCCATTAATCAAAAAATTTAAATGTGAGGTTGCACTTTTGTGTAGTAGCTATACACTCGAAATTAACGCATAACGTTAAGCATTAATGATGATCGGAAGCTTCAGTTGCAAGGATACAAAAAGCTTTTTCGAGACAGGTAAGACTCGTAAATGGTCCTCAATAGCTAACGTTGCTTCGCGAAAGCTAACCATGCTTGATGCTGCCGTAGAGCTTAAAGACTTGAAATCCCCGCCCGGCAATCGCCTTGAGCAGCTAGACGGCGACAGGCTTGGGCAGCACAGCATTCGAATCAACGATCAGTATCGAATTTGTTTCATTTGGGGCGCTAACGGCCCCGAAAACGTCGAGATAACCGATTACCACTGAGGTGGATCATGTTCAAAAACGGAATGCGCCCTGTACACCCGGGTGAAATCTTGAAAGAAGAGTACCTAGAGCCACTTGGGATCACGCCAGCGGCACTCGCTCGCGCGCTTCGCGTTTCAGCCCCCACGGTGAACGATATCGTTCGCGAGCGGAGGAATGTCAGCGCGGATGTGGCTCTACGCTTAGCGGCCGCTCTTGGGACTACCGCGCAGTTCTGGCTAAACCTTCAGGCCTCCTACGATCTGCGCAAGGCGGAGATAGAGAAAGGCGAGGAGATTGCGCGAGATGTTCATGTGCTTCAGCACTGCGCCTGAATGCACCCACCTTGTAATTGCTACCCAAAGCCCAGCCACGAGCCTGGGCTTTTTCATGCCACTCCAGAAACGAAAAAGCCCCTGTAATCTTTAACGATTACAGGGGCTTAGTCTTATTCAATAATGGCGGAGAGATAGGGATTCGAACCCTAGGTACTGTCGCCAGTACAACGGATTTCGAATCCGTCCCATTCGGCCACTCTGGCATCTCTCCAACGGCGCGCATGATAACAGTTCAATTGCCGAACGTAACCCCCTACGGAGGAAATTTTCGCGTGCTATCAGGCGCTTGCGTAACTTTTTGCGTTAAAGCGGTACGCCGAGGCGTTTTGCGACTTCTTCGTAGGCTTCGATGACGTCACCGAGGCCTTGGCGGAAGCGATCTTTGTCCATTTTCTTGCGGGTTTCTTTGTCCCACAGGCGGCAGCCGTCCGGGCTGAATTCGTCGCCGAGGACGATTTCGCCGTGGAAGGTGCCGAATTCGAGTTTGAAGTCGACCAGCAGCAGGCCAGCGTCGTCGAACAGTTTGGTCAGGATCTCGTTGACCTTGAGCGACAGTTCTTTCATGCGCACGAGGTTTTCGGCGGTGCCCCAACCGAACGCCACGACGTGGGATTCGTTGATGAACGGGTCGCCCTTGGCGTCGTCTTTGAGGAACAGTTCGAAGGTGTAAGGATTGAGCTTGATGCCCTCCTCCACGCCTAAGCGTTTCACCAGGCTGCCCGCTGCGTAGTTACGCACAACGCACTCGACCGGGATCATCTCAAGCTTTTTGACCAGGCATTCGTTATCGCCCAGCAGCTTGTCAAATTGGGTAGGGATACCCGCTTCTTCGAGCTTTTGCATGATGAAGGCGTTGAACTTGTTGTTCACCATGCCTTTACGGTCGAGCTGTTCGATACGTTTGCCGTCGAACGCCGAGGTGTCGTTGCGAAACAACAGAATCAAGCGGTCAGCGTCGTCGGTGGTGTACACCGACTTGGCTTTGCCGCGGTAGAGTTCTTCACGTTTTTCCATGATGGGCTCCGCTTGCTAAGTAGTTGGGCTAGGCGATGTGTCGCCAGTCGAGCCCTGAATCTTGATCGGCCAATTGCAGCCAGTCCGGGTCGCACCCGAGGGTGTCGACAAAACATTGCCGGGCCAGTTGCGGCAGGTTGTTCTTGCTACTGAGGTGGCCCAGCACCAAGTGCTGTAGCGACTGCCATCCCAGCTCGCTCACCAGGTTGGCAGCCTGATGATTGTTCAAATGTCCCAGTTCGCCGCCAACCCGCTCTTTCAAGAAGTACGGATAGCGACCTCTGGCCAGCATGTCACGGCAGTGGTTCGCCTCGATCATCAAGGCATCCAGGCCGTGATAACTCTGCAATACCGCTGGGCAGTAAGAGCCAAGGTCAGTCAGCAGGCCGAATCGACGCTGACCGTCGCTGAACACAAACTGCGTTGGCTCAAGGGCATCGTGCGCGACTGACACCACGTCGATGCTCAGCGCACCCACTTGCAACCCTTGGCCACCTGACAGAAACCCTGCGGCTTCCACAGGCTTGCGCATCCCACGCAACGTGCCGTTACTGAGGTAGACCGGTAGATTGTAGCGCCGCGACAGCAAACCCACGCCATGCACGTGGTCGGCATGCTCGTGGGTCACCAGAATCGCGCTCAACTGATGCGGGCTGACGCCTAGACGCGCCAGACGCCGCTCGGTTTCCCGCAACGAGAAACCACAATCTACCAACACGTACGTGTCGTTACTGGCGACCAGTGTGCCGTTCCCTCGGCTACCACTGCCTAAAACAGCGAAACGCACTTAACCCAAGTTGTCTTGAATAATACCCAACACGCGACGCGCTACATCAGCAGGCGCCACGGTATTGATATTCTTCTCGACAGTCACCTGCACGTTGTCACCCACTTTGCTCAAGCGGACTTGATAACGTTCGGCACGAGCTTCGATTTGTTCTTTGTTCGGCGCGCTGCCAAACAGGCGGCTGAAGAACCCAGGCTCGTTTTCAGGCTTCTTCGCCTTCTCTGCCAGGTTGATATAGTAAAGACCCAGGCTGCGGTTGATGTCTTCTACACGCCAGTCGCCTTGATCCAGCGCACGGCCCACGCTCGACCATGCACGGTCCAGGTCGTCAGCAACGTTGAGAACCGGGTTACCGCTGCCATCCACGCTCAAGGCAACGCGTTTCGGCGTATCGAAGTCACGAGCAGCAAGCAGGGAAACCGAACCGCCTTTCTCAGCGCTGCGGCTCATGCTGGCCAACAGGTCGTCGGTCAATGCCGAGTCGAGGCCCAGATTGGTGGTGTTAGCAGGGAATTCGACGTCCGTTGTGCTGCCCGCAGGTCGCGTAACGCTGACGACATAGATTTCGCTGGTATTGCGCTGCACGCCTGGCTCGATGCGAACACGCACGCGAGTTTCAGTGTCGGCGCTGGCGCCGCTAACGGTCAGGCGCTTGGCCATGGTGGCGGAAAGCCCGTCGATCGGCTGCCACGCGGTGTTGAACTCACCGGTCTGCGGACGCTCGTCAGCAACGCGGAAGCCATTGTCTTCAAAATATTGATGCGCGATCGGCCAGACTTCGGCAGGCGAACGCTGAGCCAGGATCGAACGTGAATCACCATTTTTTTGCAGGCTGAAATCGCTGGCAGTCGCACCCAACGACATCGGCTGAGGACGCGGTACGATGTACTCGCCTTTAGCCGTGTCGTTAGCCACGTTGCGCGGTATCGGCAGCAATGGATCAAGACGTTTCGCACCGGTGATATCCGGTGGCAACTGCATAGGTGCCGCTTGAGTGGCGTCCAGGTAATCACTGCCGCGATCGCGGAAGTAACCCTCTGGGCCCCAAATCCAGCCACAACCGCTGGTGCTGGAGATAATCAAGGCTAGTGCGGAAAGTCCGGCCAGTCGCTTCATTGCGTGATACTTCCTCATTAAAGCAATACACCGGACTGGCGAAGGGCCTGACGCAGCGGTTCGTGACAGGACTCGCTGAGCCAGGTGAGCGGCAGACGGATACCGTCCGGCATCATGCCCATCTCATGCAGCGCCCATTTCACGGGAATAGGGTTGGATTCAATAAACAGGGTTTTGTTGAGCGGCATCAGCTTTTCATGGATGGCCCGCGCAGTCACCGCATCGCCACGCATGGCAGCAGCGCATAGATCAGCCATGGCACGCGGCGCTACGTTGGCCGTTACCGAAATATTGCCTCGGCCGCCCAACAACATCAGCTCGACCGCGGTCGCATCGTCACCGGAACACACCAGGAAGTCACTGCTGACCCGCGCCAGAATATCTTTTGCGCGCTGCAGGTCGCCGGTGGCTTCCTTGATACCGATGATATTGGGCACGGTTGAAAGACGCACAACGGTGTCTGCCAACATGTCGCACGCTGTACGTCCTGGGACGTTATACAGAATCTGCGGAATATCGACTGATTCGGCAATGAGCTTGAAGTGCTGATACAGCCCTTCTTGCGTCGGCTTATTGTAATAAGGCGTGACCAGCAAGCACGCGTCAGCGCCTGCGGTTTTCGCGTTACGCGTCAGTTCGATCGCTTCGCGAGTAGAGTTCGCGCCAGTACCCGCGATAACGGGAATACGCCCTGCAACTTGGGCTACCACGCGACGAATCACTTCAATGTGTTCGCTCACGTCGAGTGTGGCCGACTCACCTGTGGTGCCGACCGCAACTATCGCGTTGGTGCCCTCTTGCAGATGGAAGTCCACCAATTTGCTCAAGCTGTCCCAGTCGAGACGACCATTTGCGTCCATCGGTGTGACCAGTGCCACCATGCTGCCCGCAATCATGCGACCGCTCCTGCCGGAAAAAGAGAGCGGTAATGGTACTGGCGCTATCAGCCTTGCACAAGCGAAGTACCGTGCTACGAGCATTCCCCTGAGCGATGCTTTTCGCTACCCTTTGTTCTTTGGTCAGTAAGGGTCTTCTACGCAGCTCGTTCAATCGGTCGTTTTTGCCGCCAGAACCCTTGCGCCAACGCTGTTACGACCCGTCATGGTTTAGCCATGACGGCCAGTGGCACTGGGGTTAAGGTTGCCGTCGGCACGAATAGGTTGTCGAGCCAACCGTTCAAGCCCACCTTATGTACTCACCGCTCATCGCTTAGGAATGCTGAATGTCGTCCACCCCCACAGTTCGCGAACAATTCCTTGTCATCAGTGCCCTTGGCGCCAACCCAATGGAGCTGACCAACGTGCTGTGCCGTGCCAGTCATGAAAACCGCTGTTCAGTGGTGAGTTCACGTCTGACTCGACATGGCGAATACAGTGCGCTGATTCTTCAGGTTTCAGGCAGCTGGGATGCCCTGGCTCGACTGGAAACGGGTTTGCCCAGCCTGTCGAAGAAGCACGCCTTTACTGTCAGTGTCGTGCGCAGCGCCAGCCTGGAAAGCCGCCCTGAGGCGCTGCCTTATGTCGCTTATGTCAGCTCGGCTTACCGTCCGGACATCATCAATGAGTTGTGCCAGTTCTTCATCGACCACAACGTCGAGCTGGAAAACCTCATTTGTGATACCTATCAGGCGCCCCAAACTGGCGGCACGATGCTCAATGCGACCTTCACCGTCACATTGCCTGCTGGCATCCAGATCAGCTGGCTGCGTGATCAATTCCTTGATTTCGCCGACGCGCTCAACCTTGATGCGTTGATCGAACCTTGGCGTCCACAGGCTCCCATGTAAGGAAACATTAATGGCCGTTGTTTTAAATGAAGCTGTCGCCGATTTTCAGGCGCAGGCCACCAGCGGGCAGACGATCAGTCTGGCCGGGCTTAAGGGCCAGCAAGTGGTGATTTATTTTTACCCGAAAGACAGTACTCCTGGCTGCACTACCCAGGGTCAGGGCTTTCGTGACCTGCAGGCTGAATTTGAAGCAGCCAATACGGTAGTGTTCGGTGTTTCACGCGACAGCCTGAAGTCTCACGAGAACTTCAAGGCCAAACAGGCATTTTCGTTCGAGTTAATTTCAGACAAAGACGAAGCGTTGTGCCAATTGTTTGATGTTATCAAGCTGAAAAAGCTCTACGGCAAGGAGTACCTTGGTGTAGATCGCAGTACATTTCTGATCGATAAAGATGGTGTGTTACGGCAGGAATGGCGCGGTGTAAAAGTGCCCGGCCATGTGACTGCGGTGCTTGAACAGGCACAGGCATTGAATAACGGCTAGTTGCCGTATAAGACGTTCGCTGCCGGCACACATTGACGTGGCTTGCAGCGAAAACGTCTTGCCCCCCTTCCTGATTCTCTACAACAGCGGCGACACTGTCGGCTCGTTGCGCGGCCATGCGTCCAACACCGCCTTGAATAAAGTGGCCAGCGGTATCGCGAAGAACACGCCCCAGAACCCCCACAACCCGCCAAACAGCAGCACCGCACAGATGATTGCCACCGGGTGCAAGTTGACCGCTCCGGAAAACAGCAAAGGCACTAACACGTTGCCATCCAGTATTTGTATCACGCCATAAACCGCCATCAGGTAGATGAACTGGTCGCTCCAACCCCATTGGAATAACGCGATCAAGGTCACCGGAACCGTGACAACTACGGCGCCCACGTACGGCACAACCACCGATACGCCGACCAACAACGCCAGCAATGCCGCGTAGTTCAGACCTAATGCCACAAACGCAATGTACGTGACCCCGCCGCAGACAAAAATTTCGATGACCTTGCCGCGAATATAGTTGGCAATCTGCCGGTTCATTTCTTGCGCAACGCGGGTGATCAACGTTCGCTCGCGGGGCAAATAACTGCTGGCCCAGCGCCCAATCATTGCCCGGTCTTTCAAGAAGAAAAAAACCAGGATGGGCACCAGCACCAAATAAATCATCACATTGACCAGCAGCGGCAGGCTGGACAGCGAAAACGTCAGTGCCCACTGGCCGAATTTGCCGGTTTCTCCTCGTGCGACTTCGATCGCTTGCAGCACTTGTTCATCCGACACTAAATGCGGATAGCGCTCGGGCAGTAGCAACAACAACGATTGCCATTTGGCGAGCATGCCCGGCAGCTCGTTAAACAAGGTGATCAACTGATGCCAAAGCAAGGGCACCAGCACCAGCAGAAATACCAGTAACGCCCCCATGAACAACGCGAAGACCACACCGACGGCGGCAACCTCAGGCATCCGCAGACGCTCTAGCAGGCTGACCATGCCCTGCATAAGAAACGCCAGCACCATACCGGCCAATACAGGCGCGAGCATGCCACCGAAGGTCAAAACGATCGTAAACGCGAGAAACAACAATACCGAGAGTACGACGGCCTCCTCGTCGGAGAAGTATCGCTGTATCCAGTCGCGTAGCACCTTGAACATCAAGAATCCTTCAAGCAGTTATCGTCAGTCACAATTGACAAGGGGGCAAATAACGCAGGTCGGTCAGGCTTTGCGTAGCCAATAACGATAAACGCCCGCATCCACTTCTTCGTGCAGCAATGTGTGGCCAGCCAGCTTGGCAAAGGTCCGGAAGTCACGCTGGGAGCCTGCATCGGTCGCAATAACTTTAAGCACAGCACCGCTGGCCAGGCGATTGAGCGCAAGCTTGGCTTTGAGTAATGGCAGCGGGCAGTTCAGGCCGCTGGCATCCACTTCAGCGTCACTCGCCTCAGGGCGCTCTAAAGCGTCAGACATCATTTATCTCCAGGCAGGCACATCGAATTGCGTTGCAACCGCGCAATAGACGCGGTGGAAGTGTTAAACCGTCAACAAGAATACCTCACTCTGGTCAGCAAGCCATTGAGCCAGCTACAGTAAGGGCTCTTTAACGCTTAGAGCCTTGTGCATGAAATTTCTGCGCCCTACCTTGTTGACGCTCGCCTGCCTGCTCGCCTCGCCGGGGTTTGCTGACGATTTGCCGTCACTTGGCGACGCCAGCTCTTCCATTGTATCTCCGCAACAGGAATATCAACTCGGCCGCGCCTGGCTCGGCATGCTGCGCGCTCAGGTGTCACAGCTGTCTGACCCGCAGCTCAAGGACTTTGTCGAAACTACAGTCTATCGTCTCGCTGAAACCAGTCAGGTGCAGAATCCTCGACTGGAATTCATCCTGATCAATAGCCGTGAGTTGAACGCATTCGCCGCACCGGGCGGCATTGTCGGGGTTAACGGCGGGCTGTTTCTTAATGCCCAGAACGAAGCCGAATACGCAGCGGTACTCGCCCACGAATTGGCTCACTTGTCACAACGCCACTTCGCACGCGGCGTCGAAGCGCAGCAACGTATGCAGGTTCCGGTGCTCGCCGCCATGTTGGCCGGTATTGTGATGGCCGCCGCTGGCGCGGGTGACGCAGGGATCGCAACGATTGCTGGCACCCAGGCAGCGGCTATCCAAGAGCAAACGCGCTTTTCCCGGCAAAACGAACAAGAGGCCGACCGAATCGGCATGATCAATCTGGGAAAAGCCGGCTATGACCCACGGGCAATGCCGAACATGTTTGAACGGCTGATGCGTCAATATCGATTCGATGCCAAGCCTCCGGAATTTTTGCTCGATCACCCGGTAACCGAATCGCGTATTGCTGACACCCGTAACCGCGCCGAACAAGAGAAGAAAGGCGGCAAAGAAGACAGCGTGCAATACCAGTTAATGCGCGCACGCGTTGCGCTGTATTACGAAGAATCGTCGGGGCTTGCCGCGAAACGCTTCCGCGCGCTATTGGAAGACAACCCTCGGTCCGAGTACGCACGTTACGGGCTGGCCATTGCTCAAATCAAGGCGTCGCAACTTAACGATGCGCGCGAAACGCTTAAGCCATTGATCGCCAAAGACCCGAATAACATCACTTACAATTTGGCGCAGGTCGAGATTGACGTTGCCAATAACAAATATGCCGACGCCCAGCAGCGGCTCGATCGGATGAAAGTGCAGTTTCCTGACAATTACCCTCTGAATCAGGCACGGGTCGACTTGTTGATCAAACAGAACAAGCCTGTCGAAGCCGAACAAGGTTTGGACCAACTGCTGAAAAGCCGACCGTCCGACCCAGACATCTGGAGCTTGGTGGCAGACGTTCGCGGTTTGTCAGGCAACATGATCGGCTCCAACCAGGCTCGCGCCGAGTATTTTGCCCTGACCGGTGATTACCGCCAGGCTCAGCAGCAACTCGATATCGCCAAGCGCCGCGCCAACAACAACTTCCAACTGGCCTCGCGCATTGATGCACGGCAGAAAGACTTTGCCGAGCAAGAGCGGCTGCTGAAAGAGATGATGAATTAAAGCCCTATGCGCCCCCATTCTCTGTGGGACTGAATTCATTCGGGAAGGGCTACGACGCGGTTCATAAGATAAATCGCGCCGTCTTCTTCCCGAATGAATTCGGTCCTACAGAACACGGAAGATTATTTGTATTCAGGCATTACCCGCCAGTTTCATGCGCGCTGCTTGGGTGAAGTCCAGCATGCGCTGCAGGGGGCGAATTGCGTGGGGTATCAGTGCCGGGTCGACGAATATCTCGTTACTGCCCTCTCTAAGGCACTGCAAGGTGCGCTCAAGCGTGTTCATCGCCATCCATGGGCAATGTGCGCAACTGCGGCACGCGGCGCCATTACCGGCGGTTGGCGCTTCGATGAATATTTTGTCCGGGCACAACTGCTGCATCTTGTAAAAGATGCCGCGATCCGTAGCCACGATAAACACTGTGTTCGGTAACGATTGCGCGGCCGCGATCAGTTGACTGGTTGACCCAACAGCGTCAGCCAAGTCTATTACCGACTCTGGCGATTCGGGATGCACCAGAATAGCGGCCTCCGGATACAGCGCTTTCATGTCCTCCAACTGCTTGGACTTGAACTCTTCATGGACAATGCACGCACCGTCCCACAACAACATGTCGGCACCGGTTTCACGCTGTATATAGCGTCCCAAATGCTTGTCGGGCGCCCAGATGATTTTTTCGCCGTTGTCCATCAGGCTTTCGACGATTTCCAGCGCACAACTTGATGTAACCACCCAATCAGCGCGGGCCTTTACTGCGGCGGAAGTATTGGCATACACCACCACCGTACGCTCGGGATGCTGGTCGCAAAAGGCTGCAAACTCATCGACCGGGCAACCTAGATCCAGAGAACAGGTGGCCTCCAGCGTCGGCATCAAGATGCGTTTTTCGGGGTTGAGGATTTTTGCTGTCTCGCCCATAAAGCGCACGCCCGCGACCAACACCGTTTTCGCCGAGTGCTGATTGCCGAAGCGCGCCATTTCCAGCGAGTCGGACACGCAACCACCGGTTTCCTCGGCCAAGGCCTGAATCACC
>NZ_JAMFRV010000245.1 GCF_026224925.1 Pseudomonas sp.
CTCCTGAAAGACCGCGTTGGGGCCTTCGTGAACAAGTTCCCTCCCACCGAACCGGGTTCAGGATGCAGCCTCTGTGGGAGCTGCCGAAGGCTGCGATGACTCTATTTCACAGTCTTCGGCGCCTTACCGGCCTTCATTTGTTCCAACAATGGCGCGCATTGGTTGGGCTCGCCGCCACTCGGGGCTATCAAGGCCAACAACCCAGCCGCAGGCCCCATCACGGCGCCGAGCAGCACCATTCCGGCACCGCGCAGTATTAACGGCCCGGACTGTACGCCAGCGTCTGGTTTGCCGAAGGGACCACGTACATACAGTGGCGAGCGCAGGGAGAACACGCGGAAGCCTTTGGACTCGGGGGTGATTTTCAGGTCCAACTGCTCGCTGGCGAAGTTAGCCGTGCCGTTGATGTAGATGATCGCGTTTTCAGTGTCAAAGGCGAACAGCTTGGTGGTTGCCAGACCGTTTTTAATGTCCAGGTCGGCAGCCGCGCAGTTGATCTTCACGTCTTGATCGCCAAAAATCTTCCCAACTACATAGTTGCCGACGTTCAACCCCGCAATTTCCATCAGGCTGCGGCTGATCGCGCCGTCATTGACCAGCATCTTCACTTCGCCATTGGACGTACCTAGCAGCGCCGAGACCGAATTGCCTTTGCCACTAATGTCAGCATCGCCGTTCAATTCGCCAAAACTGGTTTTCATGGGTTCGAACGTCGGGAACAATTGCTTGAGTTTGAAGTTGCGCGCAGTGAGCTTGGCTCGCCCTTGTAACGGAGTATTCCGGCCGTCCAGACGTATATCAGCGTCCAGCTTGCCGCCCGCCACGCCAAAGCGCAGCGGCTGCATGCTGAGTTGGCCATCGTCGAGCACAACGTGGGTGTACAGATCGGTGAATGGCAAGCTGGCACTCTGGACGATTTTCTTGCCGGTGAACTCCACGTCAGCGTCCATCACCCGCCAGCGATCAGTGTGAAACTCCTCGACCGGCAACACCTTGCCCGTGGGCTGCTTGCTTTCACCACCACGTTTTTTCTGTGCGGCGTTGGAGTCAGCGCCAATCAATGGCGCCAAGTCAGCGAACAACAACTGTTCGGAGACCAACGCGCCCGTCAGCTTTGGACGCGGCTGGCTGGCGACATAACCGAGGTCGCCATGGATATCGCTGTTGCCAATCTTGCCGTTGAAGCCTTCGTAACGGAACGACGCCCCAGCGGCATCATGCAATTTGGCGATCAGATGACCGTCGGTGGAATACGCCGGTGAGTCCGGCAGGTTTACGCCCGTCAACTTATACAGATTGCCCAAGCTGCTGCCTGAGAGCTTCAATCGCAAATCCAGCGCGCCGAGGTTTTGGGGGTCGGTCAGGGTTCCGGCCAACACTATTCGGGTGTCGGCGATCTGCACATCAGCCTGCACCGGGAACGGTTGCGCTGCATCTTTAAGCGCCAGCAGGCCACCGACTTTGCCGTTGCCGCTAAGTTTTTGCTCGTGATATTGACCTTTGACGGTCAAGGCAAATGCATAGTCTTGAGGCGCGGTGCCTTTGTCCTGCGCTTTTTTGGCTTCGCTGGTGCCGACGATGTCGCTGAACGGGATAGGCTTGCCCAAGGGGTCAATTACCAAATCCAATTGCGTCTTCAGGGTCTGGTCGTTGAGGCTGACAAGGCCTTTGTCGAACTTGATAGCGCCAATATCCAACACCCATTTCGACGGCTCCGCGTTAGGGTCGGACTTGGGCAGATCAAACGTCCAGTTGGCACGACCATCGGCCAGACGCTCCAGCTTGGTGTCGGGCGCGGTCAGGTCAATCCGCGGAATAACCACTTGATGCAGCAGCAGTGGCAATGGCGCCAAGCGGAACTCAACGCGCTTAAGGGTGACCATCTGCGGGTTTTTTGACCAATCCGGGTTGCCCAACGTCAGGTCCTGCGCAACAAAATGTGGCCACGGCACCCAGGCACGCCAGCCGCCCTGGTCCTGCTCACGCTCCCACAGCACCGCGAGGTCGCCATTAATTGCAAAGGGCCGATGCAACGCCTCAGAGACTTTCTCGTTGAGGATCGGCTTGATTCGATTCCAATCGAACGTGACGATCACAATGGCCAGAACTGCCAGCACCACCACGATAATAATGCCAGTCCAATTGAAAATTTTACGGCGACGCGTCATGCATGACTCTCCTGATTATTCATTTTCTTACCTGCAGTGGCGCATCTGCCGTAAGCGTAGACCGTGCTGGCGTTTAGAAGCCTTGTCCTTCGACTAGCAAAAGCGCCGCAGGTTTGATTCGGATGGAAAATAAGCTGAACTGATCAATGAACCCAGCATTGCACGCACTTCTTCCGGGCAAAAAAAATTGGCAATCACCACATCAGGGCAGATTCATTTCACTACATGCCAAGTGGGCCGTGGCTTATATAGACGAATCAATTTCATCGATAGTTACCATTACTTTTATAAACTTTTATATCGACAAGTCGAGAGTAGGATGCGCGCACTCAAACTTTTAATGCCCTTCCGAGGAGCGCCTGTCATGAAACACCCACTGCTGCTTAGCCTTTCCCTGTCGCTGCTGGCTTCCACCGCTTTCGCTATGCCAGCCAACGAACAGGCAGTCTCAGCTCAGGCCCAACAAACCGTGGTTGAAGGCGGTTCTGATCGCGCCAATCAGCGTGCCGCTCGCGTAGCCGATACCGACTCAGGCCGTCTGATTCAGCAATATCAACGCGTCGCTGAAGGTGGTGCGGACCGCTTGGCTGAGCAACACACCCGCCAAAGCTAAGCAGTCGCGTACGCCAAAACCCGGCCGTGTGCCGGGTTTTTGCTGTGCCGGTTTTACTGTCCCCGCGTTTGCTTCGCGCAAATTCAGCGCATTTGTTAAAGTGCCGCGCAGTCTCCATACAGATATCCGCCGCCCATGCTGCCCCGTGCCGAACAGAAACAACAAACCCGCCATGCCTTGCTCGACGCCGCGCACAGCTTGATGGCGAGTGGCCGAGGGTTTGGCAGCCTTAGCCTGCGTGAAGTGGCGAAAACCGCGGGCATTGTGCCCACCGGGTTCTATCGTCATTTCGAAGACATGGACCAGTTGGGCCTGGCGTTGGTCTATGAAGTGGGCCAGACCTTTCGCAAAACCATTCGCTTGGTACGTCATAACAAATCTGTTGTCGGCGGAATCATCGAAGAGTCAGTAAAAATCTTCCTCGAAGTGGTTTCGGCCAATCGTTCGCAGTTTCTGTTTTTGGCCCGCGAACAATATGGCGGCTCGCTGCAAGTACGACAGGCCTTGGGGGAGCTGCGCGACGGCATCAGCGCTGACCTGGCCGCAGACTTGGCGTTAATGCCGAAGCTCAAGCATCTGGACGCTGACGATCTTTCGGTAATGGCCGACCTCGTGGTGAAAAGCGTCTTTGCCATGCTCCCGGAATTGATCGATCCTCCCGCCGACACCCTCGCCGATCACCTAACGCCTCGCGCCAAAATCACCCAGCAATTGCGTTTCATCTTCATCGGCGCGAACCATTGGCAAGGTCTTGGTAGTACCGAGTGACCACTAACAGTGCGCTTAAGCGCTTCAGGCACCAAATAAGCGCAATATAACGCCCCGCGTTTAAGCGCTGGCGCCATCTGTAGGCGCATTCCCATATTGGCAAGCCCCTTGCTCTGCCAACGTAATCGCAATTAGCTGGAAACCTTCTGATGCTGGTGATCCACCGAAGAATCGATTCGCAAGCCGAATGGGCTGCCGAGCTGCATTTGAATTTCGAAGCCCGCAGCAAGAGCCGCCTGCGGTGCGTCAGCGCCGAGGGTGAAGACGTCGGGTTGTTTCTTGAGCGCGGTCAGCCGCCGTTACGCGATGGCGAGCGCCTGCAAGCAGAAGATGGCCGTATTGTTAAAGTGTGCGCTCGCCCTGAGCTGCTGATGCATGTCACCTGCAGCAACGCTTATGAGCTAACCCGTGCGGCGTATCACTTGGGCAACCGCCACGTTGCACTGCAAGTGGGCGATGGCTGGCTGCGTTTACTCGACGACTACGTGCTTAAGGCCATGCTTGACCAGTTGGGTGCCACCACCGAGTCCATCGAAGCACCTTTCCAGCCTGAACATGGCGCCTACGGTGGCGGTCATCACCACTCGCGCGCGGGCGAAGAGGACTTTAACTATCCCCCCCGCATGCACCAGTTTGGTGTGCGCACGTGAATAGCGCTTGGGCGCTGTTGCGCCTGGCTAGCCCACAATTGCCCATTGGCGGCTATAGCTACTCCCAAGGGTTGGAGATGGCGGTCGAACAAGCGCTGGTCAACGACACCCGCAGCGCCGGACGCTGGATTGGTGATCAGCTACTGCTTAACCTCAGTCGTTTTGAAGCGCCTTTACTGCTCGCACATTGCACCGCAGCGGCCGAGGAAGATTGGGCGCAGTTGCTTCAATTGAGCCAGGAACATCGCGCCTGTCGAGAGACTCGCGAGCTGTTTCAGGAAAGTCGGCAGATGGGCTATTCCTTGCACCAATTGCTCAGTGGCTTACCGGAACTGGATGCACCCGCACGACAATTTTTACAGCAACTGCCAGAGCCGCATTTGGCGTTGGGCTGGGCCTTGGCTGCCCGCGCGTGGGGCATTAGCCCACAAGACGCGTTGGCTGCCTGGTTATGGAGCTGGCTGGAAAACCAATTGGCAGTGTTGATGAAAACTCTGCCGCTGGGCCAGCAAGCTGCGCAACGCCTGACCAGTGAGTTGCTGCCTTTGCTGCAACAGGCACAGCAGCAGGCGACGGATATTGAGCCCGCCCATTACGGCAGCGCCGCGTTTGGCTTGTCACTGGCGAGCATGGCCCATGAACGTCAGTACAGCCGACTGTTCAGGTCCTGATCTTTTTTATACGGCGCTCGGCTCAACAATGGGTCGAGAACCCTTAACCGCTCATTGGAGAACGTTATGAACAGCCAACCTCTGCGTATCGGCATCGGTGGTCCGGTCGGCTCCGGTAAAACAGCCCTGACGCTGGCGTTGTGTCTGGCACTGCGTGAGCGCTACAACTTGGCCGTGGTCACCAACGACATCTACACCCGTGAAGACGCTGACTTCCTGGTGCGTAACGAAGCGTTGGCGCCGGAGCGGATCATCGGCGTCGAAACCGGTGGTTGCCCGCATACGGCCATTCGTGAAGACGCCTCGATCAACCTCGAAGCAGTTGATCAGTTGAATCGACGTTTTCCGGGGCTGGACGTGATCATCGTCGAATCCGGTGGCGACAATCTATCGGCGACCTTCAGCCCGGAGCTGTCGGACCTGACGATTTACGTGATCGACGTTTCTGCTGGCGACAAGCTGCCGCGCAAAGGCGGCCCGGGAATCTGTAAGTCCGATTTGCTGGTGATCAACAAGGTCGATTTGGCACCCTTGGTTGGCGCTTCGCTGGAAATGATGGACCGTGACACGAAGAAGATGCGTGGCGAAAAACCGTTCGTTTTCAGCAATCAAAAAACCGGCCTGGGGCTGGAACAGATCATCGCTTTCATTGAACGCCAAGGCCTGCTGACCGAAGCGGCTTGATTTCATTTCTTCAGGGAACCGTTTATGAACTACAAAAAAGTCGTCTACACCCTCGCACTGTTGCTGACCCCAGCCTTGGCGTTCGCGCACCCGGGCCACGATGAAAACGGATTAATGGCCGGGATCAGTCACCCGCTCAGCGGCATTGATCACTTGCTGGCCATGGTGGCCGTTGGTCTGTGGGCCGCGCAGCAGAAAGGATCGGCACGCTGGGCCCTGCCCTGCACCTTCGTCGGCATGCTGTTGATCGGTGGGATATTAGGCTTTGACGGCTTGAACGTTCCCGGATTGGAAAGTGGAATTGCAGCCTCGGTATTTGCGCTTGGCTTGGCGGTGGCATTGGCGGTGCGACCTCCGCTGGCAGTAGCAGTCGGCGCGACAGCGCTGTTTGGGCTGTTTCACGGCGTCGCGCATGGCCTTGAATTACCGGAAATGAGCAGCCCGTGGGCCTATGCCGCCGGCTTCGTTGCCGCCACTGCCGCACTGCATGCTGTAGGTTACGCCGTGGTGCGATTCCTGCCGCAATCGGCATCGCCCCTGGTGCGCATCGCCGGCGCCGCATCGGCCGTGACCGGTGTTTGGTTGATGGCGGGCTAATCTTTATCGTCTGAACTGGTCGTTCGCCAACAAGTTGGCTGCAGAGAATATGTTTTTCTGTGGGACCGAATTCATTCGGGAAGGCCACGACGTGGTCATCCAGGCACACCGCGTCGCTTGTTTTCCCGAATGAATTCGGTCCAACAAAAGCGACCAGTGCAGCTCACAGATCTGTAGATAGCCAACTTGTTGGCGAGGCGTTTCCCCATTGCGTTACCATGTCGCGCAAACGCCCTTGCCGTGACGCCAGCCGATGCCCGATGTTTCCAGCTCTGCCTCTCAGTCTGAATTGACCACCGTATTCGCCACTGTGCAGCTGCATTTTCAGCAGGTCATCGTGCCGCTGTGGCTGGGTCCTGGCTGGAATCCGCAGTTGGCGCTGCCGTATGAAGCGGTGAACGCCGATCATCAGCCGTTGCCACCTCAGCGTTACCGAGCCATGGCCTGTGCGCGTCAGCTGTACCTGTTTTCCAGCTTGATCGATAACCCCGCCATCCCTGAGGCAAAAAACCGGGCGGCGTTGCTGTTTCGATCCTTGCAGCAGCATTTCCACGATGCCGAGCACGGTGGCTGGTTTTACAGCATTGATCCACAAGGCAAGCCGCTGGATCGGCGCAAAGACCTGTACACCCACGCGTTCATCATTTTCGCCTGTGCCCACTACTGGGCCAAAGTGCGCGAGCCGTTGGTGGAGTCGGTACTTAATGCCGCACTTCACGTGGTCGCCGAGCGCTTCGGCGATGGTGCGGGGCTGTACGAAGCGAGCCTTGATCAGGACTGGTCATCGCTGGGCAGCGGTCCGTTGCAGAACCCGTTGATGCACTTGGCTGAGGCTTTTCTCGCCACGGTGTCGGTCCGCGAAGACGCCGCCACACAAGCCGCACTGCTGGCGTTGACCACTGCCATGCAACTGCGCTTCATCGATCCGGCACACGGTGTGATGCTGGAAAAACCGTTGGGCGCTGTGGATAACTGGTTCGAGCCCGGTCATCAGTTTGAATGGTTCTTTCTGTTGGCTTCTTCGCCGCTGCTTCAGGGCAGCCCACTGCATGTGTCGCTGACCCGAGCGTTCGCTTACACCGAGCAACAGGGCGTTGATCTGCTGACGGGTGCGGTCAAGGCGATGCTGGAAGTAGATGGCAGCGTGCGCGACGCTACCCAACGGATATGGGCGCAAGCCGAATACCTGCGGGCATTGGCATTGCGGCCTGACAGCGAAGCAGCGCTGGCTCGCCAATTGAATGCGTTGCAACAACGTTTTCTGCACCCGACTGGCTGGAATGAATGCCTGGATGCCGATGGCAAAATCAGCCGCAGCGATATGCCATCGACCACGCCCTATCATCTAGCAACCTGCTACAGCGGGCTGATTGAGTGTTTCAACCGCTAACGCCTTCGCGAATGAATGCGTTCCACAGGGATCTTTGCGCGAACACAAAACCCTGTAGGACCGAATTCATTCGGGAAGCGGCCGATGCGGTCTAACTCACTCAGCCGCGGGTACGATCAATCGCAAAACCAGCCCATGTCTGGCTGACCGGCATCAGTTCCAGGCTATTAACGTTGACGTGCGCAGGCGTAGTCATCAGCCAAAAGATGGTATCGGCGATGTCTTGCGGCTGGATGGCCTCAGCACCTGCGTAGGTCGCGTCATAACGCTCTTTGTCACCCGCGAAACGCACCAGCGAGAACTCGCTTTCACACAGGCCTGGCTCAAGGTTGGTAACGCGCACGCCGGTGCCAATCAAATCGCAACGCAGGTTCAACGAGAACTGCTTAACGAATGCCTTGGTTGCGCCGTACACGTGACTGCCCGGATAAGGGTAATTACCCGCAATAGAACCGAGGTTGATGATCGAAGCGCCTCGGCCATGGGCAATCAGCCGCGGCAACAATAAACGCGTGGTGTACATCAAGCCTTTGACGTTGGTGTCGACCATAGTGTCCCAGTCGTCCAGATCGCATTTCGGCGCGGGATCAACACCCAATGCCAGACCGGCGTTGTTGATCAACCCACGAATGCTCGCAAACTCTGTCGGCAAACCGGCAATGGCGCTCTCCATGGCCGCACGGTCGCGCACGTCCACCACCAGGCCATGGACCTTGGTCTTTTTCGACAATTCAGCGCACAGCGCATTCAGGCGCTCTTCACGACGGCCCGTCAGCACAAGCGACCAGCCCGCGTCGGCAAATTTACGGGCGCACGCTTCGCCGAAGCCGGATGTAGCACCCGTAATGAATACAGTGGACGTCATTTCTTTCTCCTGATTTGGCTCGAACGCAGCACAGCCATGATTACTTTTAGGGAAACCGACCGGCAGAATGCCCGGCCTAGCGTGTGACCAGCAAGCACGGGATAACTCGACCTCGCACCGCACGCGGCTGTACAAAAATCACTCTATCGGCGCAACACCATAGCCCGTAAGGGCTGCACTGAGTTTTACCCACCTTATCCACAGCGCCACCCACATTTTTTGGGGGCAACTGCGAATCGGGGCGAGCACGATCATTGCTGGCATCGTGCAGATTCTTAGACGTTTTTTACTTGACCCTGAGCGCCACATCTGACGAGGTTAAAAACGCCTCTAAAGATCAAAAAACTGCGTGAAGGCTCCATGCCAGTAACTACGGCCTTCACATGGACCTTTCCAGTGCTTGTCCACCGACTTATCCACAGGGACGGTGGATATAAAGACTGTATGAACAAACAGCTAGAAAACCATTGACAGAAACCATTGATGCTCACGGAAAAGCCGCTGATCAAAAAATAATCAGACAGCTGCAGGCCACGTAAAACAAGGGCTACAGCCAGCTACTCCCATGTTACCCACAGCTACCTCCACAGCAATCTTGGACAAGTCAAAACCGTGACAAAACAACTATTTGCAGCGCGTTTATGTCGCAGTTTAAGAGCTTGCCAAAAATGTTTTCCACAATTCGAAAAAAACGCGCCGAGGGCATAAATCCCAAGGCGCGTCGCGTATTTTCAACGTAAAAAACAGGAAATCAGTGACCGCCAAGGTAGGCGTTTCTGACCTCATCATTACTCAACAATTCTTTCCCCGTGCCAGTCAGACGAATCTCGCCATTGACCATCACATAAGCCCGATCCGAGAGCCGCAGCGCATGGTTGGCGTTCTGTTCGACGAGGAAGATAGTCATGCCAGACGCTGCCAGCTCGCGCAGGGTGGCAAAGATCATTTTGACCACGATCGGTGCCAGTCCCAGCGACGGCTCATCCAGCAGCAGCAACTTGGGACGGCTCATCAGGGCACGGGCGATGGCGAGCATTTGCTGCTCGCCGCCAGACATGGTCATGGCGCGCTGATTGCGGCGCTCTTTGAGCCGCGGGAACAACTCGAACATACGTTGCATGTCTTCCGAGGCAAACTTGTCACCAATGGGGATGGTGCCCATCAGCAAGTTTTCCTCGACGCTCATGTCCGGAAACACCCTTCGTCCTTCTGGCGACTGCGCAATGCCATGGGAAGCGATGTAGTGCGAAGACTTCTGGGTGATATCGACGCCTTGATAGATGATCTGTCCGCTGGCGGCCCGTGGCTGACCGAAAATCGACATCAACAATGTCGACTTGCCGGCGCCGTTGGAGCCAATCAGGCTCACGGTTTCGCCTTCATCAATATGCAAAGACACTTTTTTCAAAGCCTGGATCGGCCCGTAAAACACATCGATACTTTTCAATTCGAGGATGGGTACGCTCATACCAACTCCTCTTCATCAGCGCCCAAGTACGCGGCGATCACTTTTGGATCGTTGCGAATCTGTTCCGGGTGGCCTTGCGCAATAACGTTGCCGTGGTCGAGCACCACAATGTAGTCGGAAATACTCATGACCATGCCCATGTCGTGCTCGATCAGCACCACCGTCATGTCGTGCTCGTCGCGCAGCAGGCGGATCATGCCGCTCAGTGCTTCGGTTTCTTGTGGGTTGAGGCCCGCTGCCGGTTCATCGAGGCAGATGAGCTGCGGCCGCGTGCACATGGCTCGGGCGATCTCCAGACGACGCTGTTGGCCGTAGGACAGCTCACCGGCGAGGCGGTTGGCGCAGTCCACCAGGTTCACCACTTCCAGCCAATAGAACGCATGATCCAGCGCATCGCTTTCGGCCTTGCGATAGCCTTTAGTGTTAAGAATCCCGGCGACCATGCTGCGATTGACCCACATGTGCTGGGCCACCAACAGGTTCTCTATAACTGACATCTCCTTGAACAGGCGAATATTCTGGAAGGTACGTGCCAGACCGGCGCGGTTCACTAAGTGCGTGCCACCAAACATCTTGTAGAACAGACGCGTGCCGAACTTTTTTAGCGACGCGAAGTCACTAGCCTTGAACGACTCACCCAACAACTGGATCACGTTGGTGCTGTTGCCACGGCTGTTGAGCTGAATGCGGCCGCCTGTGGCTTTGTAAAAGCCAGTCAGGCAATTGAACACGGTGGTCTTGCCAGCGCCGTTAGGACCGATCAGCGCCGAAATCGAGTTGCGTTTGATCTGCAGGCTGACGTCACTGAGGGCCTTGATGCCGCCAAAGTGCATCATCAGGTTCTCGACCGAGAGAATGACTTCATCGTTCATGGCGCCACTCCTTTGCGCGCAAGCACGCCGGTACGGCTAATCCGGATCAGGCCGCGCGGTTTCCAGATCATCATCACCACCATCAGGATGCCGAACAGCAACACGCGGTATTCGGCGAAACTACGCAACAGCTCCGGGGTCACGGTCAACACAAAGGCGGCAATCACCACACCGACCGTCGAACCCATACCGCCCAGAACCACGATGGCGAGGATCAGCGCCGATTCATAGAAGGTGAACGAGGTCGGGTTGACAAAGCCTTGGTAAGTACCGAAGAACACCCCGGCCAGACCTGCTGTCGAAGCCCCTAGCGTAAAAGCCGAGAGCTTGACCAGTACGTGATTCAGGCCCATGGCGCGGCAGGCGATTTCGTCTTCACGCAAGGCTTCCCAAGCGCGGCCGACTGGCATGCGGGTCAAGCGATGCTTGACGTACAGCACCAGCAACACCACCACGAACAGCACGGCGTAAATGAACATGTACTTGAGGGTAGGGTTGTAATCTATGCCCAGCAGTTGGTGGATCGGCGTGCCGCCATCGCGAGCGAAACGACCGAATTCGATCCCAAAAAAAGTCGGGGCCGGCACTGGCATGCCGTTAGGTCCACCGGTGAAAGACAGCCAGTTGGTCAAGATCAGGCGAATGATTTCACCGAAACCCAACGTCACGATAGCCAAGTAATCACCGTGCATGCGTAAAACCGGGAAGCCGAGGATGCAACCGGCCAGCGCAGCCATCAGCGCAGAAAGCGGCAACACCGTCCAGAAGCCAAGCCCCAGGTAGTGATAACCCAGTGCCAGACCATAGGCACCGATGGCGTAGAACGCCACGTAACCCAAGTCGAGCAGACCAGCCAGGCCCACTACAATGTTTAGGCCCAGACCCAGCAATACGTAGATCAGACCAAGGATCACAACCGTTAGCACGTACTGGTCGGCGAACACCGGAAAGATCAGGGCAACTACAATGAAGAATGGAATGATGTAACGCAGACGCGATTTGTAGTCCGGTGGCAGTACGTGGACACCGGAACCGGTCGTTTCAAAGCTTTGCTGGACCTTTATGCCCTTGGCGGTCTGCATGAACAAACTCAGGAACAACCGGCCAATCATTACCCCGCCAACCATCCAAGCCACGCGTGTCGGCTGCAGGTTAAAACCATACCCGTCGAGAACCACCCCGACGACGGGGCCGAAAACAATTAGCGACATGAGACCGGCAAGAACGGTATCGACCAGGCTTTTCTTTATATCAATAGGTTTTTTATTGGCTGCGGACATACTTATACCTTCGCCACAAGTGGGCGACCCAACAGGCCTTGAGGACGGAAAATCAGGATCAGTACCAACAGCGAGAAGCTGAAGACGTCCTTATAGTCAGAGTTGATAACACCGGAGAACAACGACTCGGAGATCCCGAGAATGATCCCGCCGAGCATCGCGCCGGGCAGCGAACCAATCCCGCCGAGTACCGCAGCGGTAAAAGCCTTAATGCCAATCACAAAGCCTGCGGAGAAGTCAAAAGTACCGTAGTTCAAGGTGATCAATACACCGGCCAGCGCAGCCATGGCGGCACCGATAATGAACACGTAGGAAATCACCCTGTCAGTGTTGATGCCAAGGATCGAGGCCATTTTGCGGTCTTGTTGGGTCGCGCGACACATGCGTCCCAGCGTAGTGAATTTGATGATGTAGGTAAGTACGGCCATTCCGACAAATGCGGCGACTAGAATAAAAATCTTGGTGTAGGTGATTTGCACGAAACCTGTGCCGAACTCGATTCTCCAGGCACCGCTCAGCAAGGTTGGAATACCCTGTTGCCGTGAACCCTGAGCAATCTGCGCGTAGTTCTGCAGAATCAGCGAAACGCCGATAGCACTAATCAACGGTGCTAGTCGGGTGGAGTTACGCAGCGGTTTGTAAGCGATGCGCTCGATGACCCAGCCATAGGCACCTGTCACGAACACGGTGAATAGCAAGGTTGCGAATATCAACAGCGGAAAGGACTCAACACCGAAATACGTCAGAAGGGCTAGCGTGATTGCTGCCAGGTAAGCAGAAATCATGTACACCTCGCCATGAGCGAAGTTGATCATGCCGATGATGCCGTAGACCATTGTGTAGCCGATGGCTATCAGGCCATAGACCGACCCGAGGGTCAGACCGTTGATAACTTGTTGCAGGAAAATACCGTCCATCACGCACTCTCACGAACTTGAGAGGCCACCGCTAACCCGAGATCGATGAGCCCTTGTGAGGCGCATCTGGCCAAGATCATGTGGCTCAGAAGAAAAATACCGGGTCGGCAGAGTTGCACAGCCCATTACCAGCGCGAGGCCTGCGCCTTGCGATCAACTCGCAAGGCGCAGGTCAGGCAGAGCGCCTATCTCACTTCTGCTTTTCCAACTGGTGGTATTTGCCAGCGGCATCCCACTGATACACCACGTAGTCGGAGATTTTCAGGTCACCCTTCGAATCCCACTCTTTGGTGCCCATGACGGTTTTGACCGGGTGCGACTTCAGCCACTTGGCCGCGTCTTCGCCTTTGTTCGACTTGGCACCGTTGAAGCCTGCAGCCAGGGCTTGTACCGAGGCGTAAGCGTACAGGGTGTAGCCTTCAGGCTCGTAGCCGGATTTTTTGAACTCTTCCACGACAGCCTTGCTGTCTGGAATCAGGCGCGGGTCAGCACCGAAGGTCATGTACACGCCATCGACGTACGGAGCGCCGCCAGCAGTGGCGACCATTTCGTCAGTCACGATGCCGTCATCGGACATGAACTTGACGTCTTTCAGGCCTTCAGTACGCAGTTGGTGAACCAAAGGACCGGCTTCCGGGTGCAGGCCGCCGAAGTAAACCACGTCAGCACCGGCTGCGCGGATCTTGGTGACCAGGGCGCTGTAGTCTTTCTCGCCACGGGTCAGACCTTCTTCCAGCACGGGCTTGACGCCACGTTTGGTCAGCTGCTGAGCAGTCGCGTCAGCCAGGCCTTTGCCGTAGGTGTCTTTGTCGTTGATGACGGCAACTTTCTTGCCTTTCAGGACGTCGACGATGTAGTCCCCGGCCACGATGCCTTGCTGGTCGTCACGACCACACATACGCATCATTGCAGGCAGGCCGCGCTCGGTCACCGCTGGGTTGGTGGAACCCGGAGTGATGGCGAGGATGCCAGCGTCGGCATAGACCTCAGACGCAGGAATGGTCGACGAGGAGCAGAAGTGACCGACGACGCCGGCAACTTTGTCCTGGACCATTTTGTTGGCCACGGAAACGGCTTGTTTTGGTTCGCAGGCGTCATCGCCCTTGACCAGAACAATTTGCTCACCGTTGACGCCGCCCGCCTTGTTGATCGCATCGGCTGCAGCCTGTGCGCCTTTCATGTACTGCTCACCGAACGATGCGTTGGCACCGGTCATCGGACCCGCAACCCCAAACTTGATATCTGCCTGAGCGAACGACGTAGCACCCAGCGCAGTAGCAACTGCGAGTGCCAGAAAACCCTTCCTGTAGAACGTCTGCGACATGTGATGGTGCTCCTGAGGTTTTTTTAGTTAGCACAGCAACTTCAGCGGAAGCTTTGATTCAGCTACAAGCTCAGAGCAAGTGGCGTGCCATAGGATTTTTATTCTGTAAAAAGTCGCTACTTTGTTGCAGATCGACCTTTTCGAGCCTATTCGACAGCGTGTGCAACCGGTCTAAACCGCCATAGGTGCAACCCTGAAGCGGAAAAGTGCAACCCTAACAAACAAACATAGCAACCTATGCAACTAACAGCGTGCAACCCGACTGTAACCGTATGCGTCACCGAACTGCACACCTACGGTGCGTGACCGCTACAGGACGCACCATCTCAGGGTAGTGGGTGCGCGATAAAAGCGCCGCAGCAAGTGCAAAAAATTGCGTTAAATCACGATGCGCAGGCACTGGCCCGCGTGATACAGCGAGAATCCCGCCTCATAAAGTGCACTGCGCAGCCCGACACCGGCGATAGGATCCATCGGTGCAAACGGAACGGGTAGCGCTTTAACATCACCATGACACACATAATCGGCAAATGCTTTGCCTACGACGGTACCGGTGGTATTCCCACGTCCGTTGTAACCGGTGACTGCCACCAACCCTGGGGCTGGCTCAAATAAGCGCAGCAAGTGATCCGGGGTAAAAGCAATGGTGCCGGTCCAGGTGCATTCCCACTCCACCGGTTTAAGGTACGGAAAGTAATGCTGTTGAACGCGGTCGGCCCAGGCTTTGAGAAA
>NZ_JAMFRV010000246.1 GCF_026224925.1 Pseudomonas sp.
AATAATGGTTATGTCAATTAACTATTATTGACGATTTTTCTGTCAGTGGAGAGGGTTTTCCGGCTCGTCGCGCCGCCGAATTATCTTAGGGGCAGTTCGTTGCTCATCCCATTTCGTGATTTTAAAAGCGTATTTAGCCGACCGGTATCGGGCAAGATACTTTATGTAAGTACTTGATATAAAGTTACTTTTTATTTTTTATTTCTTGAAATGACCTAGCGTTATGGCCGCAAAGGAACGCTGATGGACGACAGTTCGGACGAGAAACAGCTCTTGAAGTGCTGTGTGATCTGATGAAGGAAAGCGTCTATTTGACTGTGAAGGTTTCGATGGAGATAGCTGGTAGTTAATCAAAATAATTATAAGGCTGGCGGCAGTCCATCGAAAATCACCGCTGTTGCTGCAAGGGCCAGATCGCGACCGATCATGGGGCCGGCCGGGATAGAACCCGACCGGCGATTGCTTAGTCAGCCAGGAAGGGGAGCGTTGTTGTGAGCCCGGCCTTTACCAGGGTTGCATGATGTTTCGCTTTGGGTAGGCAAAAACTAAAGTAGTAACGGGCCGACTCCTGCTTGCTTGCATGGATCGGGTCGTCCTCGCGGCCGTGACTAACGCGTGCTGCGCGTAGCCAAACGTAGCCCAGGCTAAGCACGGCCAACCAGTGCAGGAAATCGCCTGCGCTACGGTACGGAGCCTCGGGGTCCTGGGCTTCTGTCTGGCGTATTTCTCCTATGATTTGCTCAAGCTGATCGCACTGCTCAATCAGAGAACCTGCGGCCTCGCTCCACGTTGGGTTTTCCGAGGCGAGCGACGCTTCCTCCCGATACAATGCCAGCAAGGTGGGTAGGTCTGAGGACGGGTTTCGTAGCACTTTGCGCAGCAGCAGGTCGTTGGCCTGAATCTCGTTCGTGCCTTCATAAATCATGGCAATACGGCTGTCACGCAAGGTCTGCTCAATGGGATATTCCTGGCTATAGCCGTAGCCGCCGAATACCTGCAGCGCCGCGCTTGCCTGTTGAAAACCCTGTTCTGTGAAATACGCTTTGACCAGTGGTGTAAGCAACGTGGCAAGTCCGGTGCTTTGCTGGCGCTGTTCTGGATCCGCTGCGTGCTCGGACTGGTCCAGTAGATGGGCGACCCAGTAGCCGAGCATGCGCATGCCCTCGCTATGTGCGCGCAGGCTGAGAAGCGTATGGCGCATGGCCGGGTGGTAGTGAATTGGGTCCGCTTCTGCCGTCGGCGATCCTGCTGGTCGCTTCACGGCTCTCATTTGCCTCCGTTCGGCGGCGTAGCCCATGGCGCTCTGCCAGGCTGCCTCGGCGTGGCCAAGGCCCTGCATGCCTACATATAGGCGTGCCGAATTCATCATCACGAACATGGCAGCAAGGCCTTGGTTTGCCTTACCCAGTAACCAGCCGTGGGCACCGTCAAAACGCAGCGCACATGTGGCGCTAGCGCGGATGCCCATCTTGTGCTCAATACCGTCGCAGTACACGGCGTTGCGGCTTCCGTCATCCAGCAGTTTAGGCACCACGAATAGTGAAATACCGCGACTGCCAGCGGGGGCATCAGGCAGGCGGGCGAGTACCAAGTGGAGAATGTTCTCGGTCAGATCGTGCTCGCCGCCAGAGGCGAATATTTTATTGCCACTAATTCGGTGACTGCCATCATCGTTTGGCTCGGCTCGTGTGCGCAGTAGGCCGACATCGCTGCCGGCCTGCGGCTCGCTAAGGCACATGGTGGGCAGGATTTCGCCGCTTACAATACCCGGAAGGTAGCGTTGGCGAAGCCACTCCGGGGCATGATGCTTCAAGCATTCATACGCACCGTGGGCGATGCCTGTGTACATCGCCCACGCATGGTTGCAGGCATAAAGCATCTCAAGAACTGCAGTGTTGAGTAGTTGGGGTAGGCCTTGGCCACCGTCCTCGGTACGCGCTGCAAGTGCCGGCCAACCGCCTTCAACAAAAGCCTGGTAGGCCGCGGGAAATCCATCAGGGCTCTGGACTCTGCCCTCTGCAAAGCGACAGCCTTGGCGGTCTCCCTTCACATTCAGCGGCGCGATGACGCCACTGGCAAATCGCGCAGCCTCTTTCAATACCTGTTCAGCGAGGGCGCTGTCCACGTGCTGCAATAGGGGCATTTGCGCCCATGCCGCGGGTGCTTTCAACCAGTCCTCTATGACATAGCGCATATCGTTCAGCGGCGCCTGATACTGCTCCATAATCAACCTCCAGGTTAACTTCAATTCGATATTCCGCAGACAGTCGCCCGCACCCTGGCATGGCCCGCTTACGGGCTATGGGTGTAGTACGGTTATCAAAGACGCGGTTGGCGCCTGCAGCGTGGTGATATCGGCACCGCCGAAATCGATGCGACTAATGTGAAGTTGGTTCCGGTCAGGGAAAGGCCGGTAACCATAAACTGTGGCATCGATGTGACGCTGACTGCGGGGCCTAGATTGAAATCGATGTTAGCGCGTCAATTTTATGAAAGCCACTGAGCGAACCGGGA
>NZ_JAMFRV010000247.1 GCF_026224925.1 Pseudomonas sp.
GCCTTTGTGGCGCGCGCTGAAAACTTCATCAATGGTCGCCCTGATCTAGACGATACACTTCGTCGGCTCATCGCGTTTCAGAAAGCCGGCGCCGATGTCCTGTTCGCCCCTGGGTTGCCTGACCTGGAAACCATCCGGCTGGTGTGTGATGCGTTGGAAAAACCAGTCAACGTGGTGATGGGCTTGAGTGGGTGTAAATTTACGGTCGACGAACTCGCTCAAGCAGGCGTCCAAAGAATAAGTCTTGGCAGCTCCCTCGCGCGCGCCGCCCTAGGGGAGTTCATCCGCGCTGCCGAAGAAATAAAAAACAACGGTACATTTGGTTTTGCAGACAGCGCCATAAGCTTTGGTGACGCGAATCGGTTGATGACACCCAAGTAGCTCCGACACTCAGAGCCTCACCAATCATTGTAGGAGCTGTCGAAGGTTGTGATCGGTCTCAAGCCCGACTGGCCAGCGCGAGTCGACACGCCAACCCAAAGAAAACCGCACCCAGCAAATTATTTAATGCCTTCGCGACCCGCGTACTTGCCGATATTTTTTTACTCAACCGACTCGCAAGAAGAATCACCGTCCCGTTCACCAGCAACCCTGTGATGTTGAGTATCGTCGCCAGTACCAGCATTTGAGCCACGATTGATCCCGCATGAGGATTTATAAACTGCGGAAACAGAGCAAGTACAAACAGTGCCACCTTTGGGTTCAGCAGATTCGTCAGCAGGCCCTGTTTGAAAATGCTCGCCAGTGGGGTAGACGCGATCGCCGAGTTTATAACCAGCGGATTACTGACCGATCGAATGGTCTTCCAAGCCAGATAAGCCAGATAGGCCGCGCCTGCAAAACGTACGACGTCATAGGCCAGCGGGACAGTGAGGAACAGCTGAGAAAGTCCCAAGGCAGCGGCCAACGCATGACAGTAAGTACCCACCAGTATGCCCGCAAGAGAAACGAACCCCGACGCACGGCCCTGACTCAGGCTACGCGACGCAATGAGTAGCATATCGGGGCCCGGCGTAAGCGTAAGCGCAAGGCAGGCGCCTACAAACAGAGCAATTACAGAAAATTCGATCATCAGAAAAATCCCTTTTAGACGTATAAGACCAGCCTAATACTTTAAGGCCTAAGAAACTGTAGGGAAATGCAAGCTATCGCCGAAAACTAGCTCGTACCGTTCTCATCATATTTCCGCCGCGCATCGCGAAACCCGTCCGCGTTCTCCATCACCCACGTCCATAGCGGAATCATCTGCACCAGCAGCCCCGTTCCCAGTGCCGACAATTGATACTCAACCCGTGGCGGTACTTCGCGATAGTCATGGCGCAACACTAAGCCGTCGCGCTCAAGCTGGCGTAGGGTGCGGGTCAGCATTCTTTGGGTGACTCCCTGCATTTTTCTGCCCAGTTCGGCGTGGCGCAATTTGCCGGCGATGCCCAGTGCATGAACGACGCCTAGCGACCAGCGATTTCCGGCGTGGCTCAGTACTTCTCGTTTTAAGCCATCTTCATCGGCGCTCATTGCGTCGCAGGCGGCTTGGGATCTTTTAAGTATTTCTGTGGTGTCCACTGCGTCCTCCGGTATCACCGGTGTGCCTTCTTATGAATTTTGTTCGAGTATGCCAGCATGATTTAGCGCCATTTCAGGTGCAACAAGTCAGGAGCAGTTATGCACGTTGCCAACGGTATTACCACCCATGCAATTCTGGTTTTGGGCGCCGGTGAACTCGGGATGTCTGTGCTTCGCCAGTTGTCGAGATTGGCCGCCGCATCCGGTGACACCAGCCTCACCGTTCTCCTTCGCCCAGCGACGATTGAATCCAAAGAACCGAGCAAAGCCAGAGACGTAGCCGAATTACGTTCGCTTGGCATTGAAGTACTTGCAGGTGATTTGGTCGCTGATTCTGACGCTGATCTTCGCTCTGTGTTCAAACGGTTCGACACATTGGTCAGTTGTATCGGATTTGCTGCCGGGGCCGGGATGCAAAGAAAACTCGCTTGCGCGGCAATCGACGCGGGTGTGAAGCGCTATCTGCCATGGCAGTTCGGTGTTGATTACGATGTCATCGGCAGGGGCAGCGCTCAGGATCTGTTCGACGAGCAGCTTGATGTACGTGATCTCCTGCGTGCGCAGCGGGGTACGCAGTGGGTGATTGTCTCGACGGGAATGTTCACCAGTTTTTTGTTCGAACCCTATTTCGGCGTAGTGGATCTTGCGCAAAACACAGTCCGTGCTCTGGGAAGTTGGAACACTTCGGTCACAGTCACCACGCCCGAGGATATCGGCATGCTGACCGCACAAATCCTGTTTACGACCCCAAGAATAAACAACCAGGTGGTATACACCGCTGGTGACACGCTGACCTACGGACAACTGGCCGATACCGTGGATAAAGTCCTCGGCCGCAAGATGCACAGGGAGGAATGGAGCGTACCGTCTTTGAAAGCTGATCTGGAAAAGAACCCCCTCGATCCAATCAAAAAATACCGCGTGGTGTTTGCTGAAGGGAAAGGTGTCGCATGGGATCAGACACACACCTTCAATCATCAACGCAAAATCGACCTGACCACCGTTGAGGATTGGATACGGCTTAACGTCGAGTGAACGCTTTTGGGGATAGAGCTGAATGCAGATCGTGGGACCACTTCTCGACTAAATGCAGTCCCACACAAACGGCATAACGCCGTGTTTTTTACGCGCCCGGGCGGCAGCTGTGGAAGATGTCCAGCGCTGGTTTGTAAACGCCGGTCTGTACACCGAACATCCCTAGCACCGAGCTAAACATATAGTCGTGGCTCAGGTCTGCGTTGTCGCGCTTGGCTTCCAGGCATTTACGGTCGACGGTGGCGTCGTTGAGGGTGTTGTTGCCGAACCACATGACCATCGGAATGTGCGTTTGCGCGGCGGGGGCAATGGCGTAAGGCGCTGCGTGCAGATAGACGCCATTCTCGCCGAGTGATTCGCCATGGTCCGACACATAGATCATCGACGTGTCGTACTTTTCCTGATTCTTGCGCAGCAATTCCACCACTTTAGCCAGGAAGTGATCGGTGTACAGGATGGTGTTGTCGTACACGTTTAGCAGCTCATCCGAGCTGCAACTGCCTAGTTGGTTGGTGTGGCAAACCGGGGCGAAACGCTCCATGTCTTTGGGGTAGCGTTCGTAGTATTCCGGGCCGTGGCTGCCATCAGAATGGAGCACGATGATGGCGTTGTCTTTGAGGCTGTCGATGTAATCCTGAAGCCCGACCAGCAAGGATTCGTCGAGGCAGGTGCTGCCATCGCAAAAGGGGCTTGGCTGGTTTTTTGGAATGTCTTTGTGCGGTACTCGCAGGCAGGTGCCTTTGCAGTCGCTGTTGTTGTCCAGCCACAACACTTGTACGCCAGCGCGCTGCAGGATATCGAGCAGGCCTTCGTAGGTTTTGCCCTTTTTATCGCTGTATTCTTTGCGCGGGAACATCGAAAACATACACGGCACCGACACTGCAGTGGAAGTGCCGCAGGAACTCACCTGGGTGAAGTTGAGGATGTCCAGCTTCGCCAGTTCCGGGTTGGTTTCGCGGGCATAGCCGTTCAGCGAAAAGTGGTCGGCACGGGCGGTTTCACCCACCACAAAAATCATCAGGTTCTTTTTAGGGCGCTGCTGGGTGGCGGCGCTCAATGTCGCGTCCTCACCCACGGTCTGGATCTTCACGTTTTGTTTGATCGAGAAGCGGTCTTTGGTCAATTTACCAACTGCGTACACGTAGTTGGTCGGGTTGATGAAGTGCGTCAGTTCGTCCGGCTTACGGAAGATCGGCGCGTAGGTGGAGTAGAAGGCGCCCACCGACACTACAATTACAATCACACACGCGACCATGGCGAGGATCTTGTTCAGCAGCCCCGGCAGCACTTTGCGGTAAACCACCGGCATCCGCCAAATCACAATAATCGGCAACAGGCCGAGTACCGCCAGGTATACGAACATTTTGGCGCTGAGTAGCGCAGTGGCTTCGGCGGGATTGGTTTCCACGACGTTCTGGATCATCACCGTATCAATGGAGATGCCGTAGTCGTTCATGAAATAAGCCGCAGACGCCGAACATAGGGCAACCAGGCTGAGAATTGGCTTGAGCGTCGGTTTGAACGAGAACGGTATCAACAGCAGGGTGAAGGCCGCCCACAGGAAAAACCCGAACGACAGTTCGAACAGCAGCGCCTTGATGCCCTGCAACTGCGTAAGGCTGATCAAAGCCTTCCAGGTAGCGAGGTTGTAAAACACCACCAAAGCCAATGAAAACAGGATGACTAGCCGTGTAGAACTGACGCGCTTGAGCATGAACTCACCGTGGTCGACAAAAAGATTGGCGGAATTCTCGCAGCTCTTTTGCTTTTGTTCACGGGGCTTTTCATGAAACGTTCATAAACGCGGTGCGGCTGTTCTCCAAACGCTAAACGTTTTCCACGGCAGTCGATCAGTCAGTGCCCGTTACATTGGTGGGGTAATACCGTTTTCACCGGCAGAAATCGACAGGGCGCTCAGGCTGTTATCAGCCGCTTTTTGCGCGAACATCACGATCTTAACCCCAGGTTTAAGCAAGCTTCGGTCGCCGGGTACCAGGTTGACGATGGGGACATCGTCGGGCACA
>NZ_JAMFRV010000248.1 GCF_026224925.1 Pseudomonas sp.
GCTGGAAGGCTTATTATTACACTATGCATGTGCCCACCGGGCCAAACTGGGATTCGGTAAAGGCGGACATCGAAGTCATCGTATTGGGCGATTTCGACTATTTTGGAAATGCTCGGCTTTATCATTACGCCCATAAGGCCGATATAATTCGAATGCTGGTGCTGAACCGCGTCGGCGGGGCTTATCTCGACATCGACACTATCACACAGCGTTCCTTCGAAGAACTGCGTCAATATGAGTATGTGATGGGGGTGCAGGCGGCAGGTCCAGATTCGTCGTCGGGTTTATGCAATGCAATTATGTTTGGAAGAGCCAGCGCAAGTTTTTCGACGCGCTGGTTGGGTGAATACGACTATTTCCGTTCTAGGGGGCGCGACGACCTGTGGGACTACCATTCGGTGAAGCTGCCGGTGCAACTGGCCGCCGCCCACCCGAACGAATTGTTGGTGCTCGACTATCGGGCATTTTTCTATCCGCTATGGGGCAATATAAAACGAGCAATGTTCTCCGAGGCGAGCGCGATTTATGCGGATGACCTTGCTTGCGCCTATTGTTTCCATTTATGGAACGGTGCGACGCATGAGTGGTTGGAGAAAATTGACCTCTCATTCGTGCGTACGTCGAACTCGATTTACGCGAAGATCGCCAGGCTGGTTGAAGGTGTCTCATTCCAGGCTGAGCGACCAGGGGGCAAGGTAACTCAATGAAACTTCCTCTGGTTTCCTTGGTTATTCCAACAATGAATTCTGCCGAGCATATCGCTGAAACCATGTATTCGTTACTGGATCAGGTTTACGAATCGTTCGAACTGATAGTTGTTGATGGCGGCTCTACTGACACCACACTTGAAATTGTCTCGGATTTCAACGACGGCGATATCCAGATTATTGAATTGCCGCAGGGGTTAGGAATCGCTAAAGCGCTTAACGTTGGCATCTCCGCGGCGCAAGGCAAGTTCATTGCGCGGATGGATGCTGACGACGTGATGTATAAGTGGCGATTACACGACCAAGTACGTCATCTCCTTACTCACCCACATGTCGATATGGTTGGCACAGGTGTGGACGCTTTTGGCGAGCATGAAGGCGTCTACCGCAGCCCCCTGAATTACGAAGATATCAGAAACGAGTTTCTCGTTAACAATCCATTTTTTCATCCAACAGTGATGTTCCGGCGCGAACTGGCAGACAGCCAGCTCTTTAGGTATGATGAAAGCTGCTTCTTCGAAGAGGATTATGAGTTGTGGGGTCGGCTCATTCCGAAAGTAGTCTGCGAAAACCTGAATCAAAGCTCACTGAAATACCGAATTCGTGCCAACAGCACCCAGTGGGATCCGCGCAAGTACCGTTATAAACAACATGCATTGATGGGCTTCTGCGAAGCCATCGGCCTAACCGACGACACGCTGATCGAAGCACTTGCTGAATTCCAATGTGGCGGCTTCATCCGGCACGAACACTATGTGGCGATGCGCGACTATGCCCTTTCGGCAAACAGCTTGGCGATGCCACGTCTCGGCTGGCTTCACGACGCCCTATTGCGTGAGCGCAATTATGCCAGCTTCACCCGTTGGTTCCGGTCGGCCAAGGGTTGGCCTGGATAGCCGCGACCATGATGACGTCAGGGCCAGATGAGCCCCTCCCCCAGCCTCGCGATTTTGAGTGGCTGCGCGTCGTAGCCTTGGCTTGTTGAGCCACTCTCAATGAGAACGGCGAGAGACAGGTCAGCCTCCCCGAGAACGACTCGTTGAGCGCGCGCGATCTGACACTCCGTCAGCGTCATTCGCGGACGCTTACGGCAAGTCAGATTAAAGGATGGTCCCCGCAGCAGAATTTTACCTGTTCAGAGGATGACTTCAGCACCTATATCTGTTTCTCGGTAATGAGCAGTCCTTGATTTTCCATTGGGCGGACAGCTCTATCCCCTTGATTTTTGGGGGTATTGCAACTATCATCGGAGCCGCAGATTCCGATGCCCTCATCGAGGCAGATTGGGTGTTTCACGAGTTTTCATCGTTTTGATCTGCACGTGTAGTCAGAGGGAAAGAAAATATGGCGAGCTTGGCGCTTGAATATGTTTCCTTGTCGGGACTTAACGTAAAAGTAGATTCCGAAAAATATTCACCTCGAATGGTTGAGGCGTTTCATACGGGCGAGTATGAAGCAAACGAGCGGCATTTTTGTACGCAGTTTTTCGGCCCTGGTGACCGTATACTCGAAGTTGGATCGTCTGTCGGAGTAGTGAGTATGGTTATGGCCCGTATAGTGGGGGCTGATAACTTCGTTGGTTATGAAGCGAACCCTGAACTTATGCCGGACGAGCTTGAGAATTTTCGTAACAACGGCCTAAATTTGTACTATCACACTGGAGTTTTGCGTAACCGTGTTCGTGGTGGCGCCGGCGAACCAGTTGATTTTTACATTAATAAGGATTTCTGGATTTCAGCGCTCGAGCCCTCGGGCAATTCCATTCGCACTGTACAGGTACCGATGCTGTGTCTGGAAGATGAGATTCAAAAGTTCGGCGCCAATGCTCTAATGATGGATATCGAAGGAGCAGAATGTGAACTGCTGCTCTATGCAGATCTTACCGGTATAAATAAAATTTTTATGGAGCTGCACTATTGGCCATCCCGAGCCGCAGCGAACAAGATGGTGCGCTATCTCATCAATGAAGGTTTTAGCTTCGACCTGCCGAATTGCGCAGGCCATACAATATCGTTTCATCGGGGACTGGAGCCGGCTGTCTAATCCACTTTTGGTGGACCTGTTCCGTCACTCCGCGCCCGCGAGTAGCGGCGTCGATTAGCCGGGATCAAACCGGCCGAGGATATTCTCGCCAAGATCGACCGGTCGCCTGCCCTCCCTGTATGAGTCGGTGCATTAGCATCAGGGAAACCGACATCAATTCACCGCCTTGTCCCACTAAGCTCTCAAGATCCCGGAGCAGCGCGTCGTGAGGTCGGCTCTTTTGGGAGTCTCTGAGATTGGCCAAGCTGCCGCACACCTCGCCCCGATTGATATTCCGCAGCTGACCTCGCGCACCTGCGGAGCTCGTGAGAGAATAATAGGGTATGCGGGCTGACGTGTCATACTGTCGGTTGGGCTCCGCGCCAAGCTTGTCGAAGGCCTCAGAGGCCTGACACATATGCCAACGGGAGCGCCCACTTTTTTGATGCACAGGGCATACCGGCTCACTATGGTTGGCGGGAC
>NZ_JAMFRV010000249.1 GCF_026224925.1 Pseudomonas sp.
GATGCCAGTTCGCGCAGCAGTACTTCGGCTTCCAATACTTTTTTCACGGCTTCTTCAGCTTTTTCGCGTGACAGGCCAAGGCGCTCGAACAACTCGTCCGGGATGCTTTCTTCCGGCCCTGAGCCAATGCCGTGTTTACGCAGCAAGCGCACTGTCAGGCACACCAGGTTCGCGTATTCGCTGTGATCGCCCGCATACGTTGGATCGTGCTGGAAGCGCAGCGCGGTTGCCAGCTCGTTTGGCATGTCCCAATAGCGCATCAACCAGGCACCAATCTGTTCGCGGCTGATGCCCAGCAGGTGCTGTTCGACATAGCTGTGGCACAGGTGCGGATTCACTTCCAGATGGCGGCAAATCAACGAGAAATGCGGCGGGAAGACGTGAGCCAGCAACAGGTAACCAAAGTTATGCAGCAGGCCCGCCAGGTACGTCAGGCCCGCTTCCGGGCGCTGGGCGCGGGGCATGGCGCGAGTCAGGCCTTCGATCACGGCGGCTGTGTAGATCGACTGTTGCCAGTACGGCGTGGTGTGTTGCGGATGATCCTTGGGCAGGCTCAAGGTTTTACCCAAGGCCAGCCCCAGCGCCAGGTTGATCACCAGATCGAAACCCAGCACTCGAACAATGGCGTCTTCCACAGAGCGGATTTTGCCGGGCGATGCGTAGTAAGGCGATGCCGCCCAACTGACCACTTGTGCAGCCAGCGCGGGGTCGGTTTCGACCACGCCGGTAATGTCATCGATGGTCGCGTTTGGGTCGACCCGCAACTTGATTATTTTTTGTGCAGTTTCCGCCAGAGGTGGAATCTCCAGCGTCGCCTCCAGACGTTGCTGGATGCGGCGCGCAGTGAACGCGTGCATGGCCTGAATGATTTCTTCGCGGTCATCGTCCGGACGGTCAAGGTTCGGCCGGATGGTGCTCAGCGGTTCACCAAAAGTAGCCGCGCTGGCTTTACTCACCATGCCTTTGAAGTCTTCGCTGGATATTTCCAGCAGCACACCCGGTTCCCCGGAGCTAATCAACAGCATGGGCTCTTGCAGCAGTCGTTCTTCGTATAGGCATGGCGTGCCGTTCAACGCAGGCAAGCCCGGCACCAGGCTGCGGTTATGTCGGCCAAGCAAGCGCTCAAGGCGATTTTGCGGCACCGCGGTCAGTTTGCGGCCGGTCAACTCGAAGAGGCGATTGAGGTCCAGCAAGTGGTTTTGCGGGAACAGCACCAACAATGCGCCCACAGCATCTTCAACCAATACGGCCTGAAGTTTCCTGGACGCAGGAAGGCTATCGTCATCCGTGACGTCGCGGTAACTGATGGCTAGTTTGCCCAGCAGTGACCGGATGACAGACGGGGCAAGTGGGATTTCATCGACGAAGGCAACTTCTGTCATGGTCTGTATCCAAGTTCGTACAATCGAGGGAGTATAACCAGCTTGATTATTTCTGCATTGTTATTGGCTGACACTCTTAAACCTGTCCATATTGCTGGCCATGGCGCAGCCAGCGATCCAGCAGTGGGCTTACATGATTCGGCCAGCGTTCCAGCAGCGCCTGGGCTGCGTCACGGACAGCGGGGAGTAGATCCGCATCACGCATCAAGTCGGCGACCTTGAACTGCAGTAAGCCCGTCTGCCGGGTGCCGAGCATCTCGCCCGGGCCGCGCAGTTCTAAATCTTTTTCGGCGATAACGAAACCATCATTTGTTTCACGCATGATACCAAGGCGTTGACGGCCTATCTGCGACAAGGGCGGATGATAGAGCAGGACGCAGTGACTTGCAGCCGTTCCCCGACCCACACGTCCGCGCAATTGGTGAAGTTGCGCCAGACCGAGCCGCTCGGGGTTTTCGATAATCATCAGGCTGGCGTTGGGTACATCCACGCCTACTTCGATCACCGTGGTCGCGACTAGCAACTGCAGTGCGCCTTGTTTGAACTCCGCCATCACCGCGGCTTTCTCTGCGGGCTTCATCCGCCCGTGAATCAGGCCTACGCGTAATTCACCCAGGGCACCGGTCAGTTCCTGAAAGGACGTTTCGGCAGCCTGGCAGGTCAATTCTTCAGACTCTTCGATCAACGTGCACACCCAATAGGCTTGGCGTCCCTCAGCGCAAGCAGCGCGCACTCGCTCGACCACCTCGACACGGCGAGTGTCGACCACCAGCACCGTATTGACCGGCGTGCGGCCCGGTGGAAGCTCGTCGAGGATCGACGTATCGAGGTCCGCGTAGGCGCTCATGGCCAAGGTGCGCGGGATCGGAGTTGCGGTCATGATCAACTGGTGCGGGCACATCAGCCCGCCGACACCCTTCTTACGCAGGGCCAGGCGTTGCTGCACGCCGAAGCGATGCTGTTCGTCGATGATGACCAGCGCCAAGTTCTTGAACTGCACTTCGTCCTGAAACAACGCATGGGTGCCAACAACCATTGACGTGCCGGTAGCAATTTGCTCCATGGCCGAGGCCCGTGCCTTGCCTTTGAGTTTGCCCGCCAGCCACGCGACATCGATGCCCAGCGGCTCAAGCCAGCGTTTGAAATTGACGTAATGCTGTTCGGCAAGGATTTCAGTGGGCGCCATCAGCGCCACTTGGTAACCCGCTTCTAGCGCCTGCAAGGCGGCGAGGGCTGCGACGACGGTCTTCCCTGCACCCACATCGCCTTGAATCAAGCGCAGCATCGGTTCTGGCTGGCTGAGGTCGTAGGCGACTTCCTTACCCACCCGTTGCTGCGCGCCGGTCGGAGTGAAACCGAGGTTGGCGAGGAATTTCCCCGGAAGCTTTTTTGCGACGGGCAACACCGGTGCCCGTTGCGAGCGAAGGCTTTCACGCAAGCGCTGCTGCGACAGCTGATGCGTCAACAGCTCTTCGAACGCTAAGCGGTGTTGAGCCCAGTGATGGCCAATAGCGAGTTCTTCGAGGTCGGCATCGGCAGGGGGGTGATGCAAATAACGAATGGCATCGTCGAGCGGCGCCAATTGGTAATCACGTGCCAACTCTTCGGGGAGCCAGTCTGGCAGGCTTTTAGGGCCGAGCAACGCCAAGCTTTGTTGGCACAGCTGGCGCAGCCGTTGCTGGGTCAGGCCTTCAGTGGTCGGGTAGATCGGCGTGAGGGTCTGTTCCACCGGGATTTGATCGTTGCCGGTCAGCGCCCGGTACTCCGGGTGATAGATTTCTAGTCCGGATGCCCCAGGCCTGGCCTCGCCGAAACAACGCAAGTGCGTGCCGCGTTTCATTCCGTCTTTTTGCGCGTTGCTGAAATGATAGAAGCGCAGGCTGAGCACGCCGCTGCCGTCGCCGAGCCGTACCAACAGGCTTCGGCGCTTGCCCATCACGACATCGGCCCCGCTGACGACGCCTTCGATCACCGCATCCTGCCCCGGGCGCAGCTCGCCGATCGGTACGATGCGGGTTCGATCCTGATAGCGCAGGGGCAAGTGGAACAGCACGTCTTGAAGGTTTTCCAGGCCGACCTTGCTCAGCTTTTCAGCCATGGCCTCGCCGACCCCTTTTAGCGCCGTGACAGAGACTTTAGACAGCTCGCTCATGGTTGGGCTTAGCTCGCTTCAACTTTCGGCCGAGCCACTGAGCACAAACGTACGGAGTCAGCGAGAATCTCGATTGCTTTAGGCCGCGGGAAGCTGGCGCGCCAGGCGATGGCGACCGTGCGGAACGGTACCGGAGGCGTCAGCGGACGAACTTCGATGATGCCCGGAGCGTAGTGGTGGCTGTCGACCGCCGACATCGGCAGGATCGAAATCCCTAGGCCTGAGGCAACCATGTGGCGAATGGTTTCCAGCGAACTGGATTCCACAGTGGTGTGCCTTGCGCTTTCGCTGCCTTTGGCCAGCGTCGGGCACGCTTCAAGTACCTGATCACGAAAGCAGTGGCCTTCGCCAAGCAGCAGCAGGCTTTTATCGTTCAGCGCCGCAGCATCAATGGATTCTTTCTTGGTCCACGCATGGTCCGCGGGCATCAGGACATAGAACGGTTCGTCGTACAGCGGCAAGGTCAAAACGTCCGCTTCGTTGAACGGAAGCGCGATGATAATCGCGTCCAGCTCGCCGTTACGCAGTTTGTCGCGGAGTACGTGGGTGAAGTTTTCTTCGATGTACAACGGCATTTGCGGGGCGACCCGGTGCAGTTGTGGAATCAGGTGCGGAAACAAATAAGGACCAACGGTGTAGATGGCCCCGACTTTGAGTGGCGCAGTCAGCTGGTTCTTACCGGCTTGGGCCAATTCGCGAATGCCTTGGGCCTGCTCAAGCACCTTTTGCGCTTGGGCGACGATGCCTTCGCCGACCGGTGTCAAACGAACAGCACTCTTGCTGCGCTCGAAAATCAGCACACCGAGTTCGTCTTCAAGCTTTTTGACGCCCACCGACAGTGTCGGTTGGCTGACATGGCAGCGTTCAGCTGCATGGCCAAAATGTTGTTCTTGGGCAAGGGTAACGATGTAGCGCAATTCTGTAAGGGTCATAGCGTGCGTCCATTAGGTTGCCGCCCCAGCATAGCGGCTGGAATCGATAGACGCACGTTATCAACTGTTCTCAATTCAATCAAAAACGCGATTTAGCGTCCTTCAACGTGTAGTTGAAGGGGGCAGTGACCTCAACTGAACCGTTTTTCAGAATTTCACTCGGTGGTTTCGGCAACGGCTGTGCTCGACGAATCATTTCCAGCGTGGCCCTGTCCAGCGAAGCGTTGCCCGATGTTTGAGCAATCGAAACCGACACGACTTTGCCTTCAGCATCTACCTCGAAGCGTAAACGAGTGGAACCGACGATGTTGCGACGACGGGCATCTTCCGGGTAACGCTGATATTTACCCAGATGCTGCTGCAGATCACCTTGCCACGAACGTTTGGCGTTGCTGTCTGACGGCACGCTAGGCGGCTGAGGTGGTGTGTCCGACTTTACCGGCTGCGAAATGATCGGTGGAGTGTCGACCGGTTTTTCCTCAACTGGTTTTTCTGGCTGCGGTTTGGGTTTTTCTTGTGGCTTTGGCGGTTTTGGTTTGACTTTGGGCTTGACCGGTTTGGGAATGGCAATCTCCGGTTTCGCAGCCTCCGCCAACGCCGGTAAGGGCAGTTCTTCAACCGGTGCGGGTGGCTGGGGTGGCTGCACGACCTTAGGCGGCGCAGGTGTCGGCGCGGGCGCTGGCATCGGCGCCAACTCGACCATCATGGCGGCTGGAGGCAATTCGACTACCTGCGGCGCCGACCAGCGCAGCGCGATAATGATCGCAACGGCGTGAACGGCGAGCACCAACAACAGACTGCCGCTGTAGCGCGTCAGTTTTTGGCGCAGAGTCATCATTTCTTACCAACCGTCTCAAGACCCACCAAGCCGATTTTCAGATAACCAGCGCTTCGCAGTGAATTCATGACATCCATCAAATCGCCGTAATCCACGCCTTTGTCGGCCTGGAAGAAGATAGTGGTGTCTTTTTTACCCTTGGTCTTGGCGTCCAGAATTTGTCCAAGCTGTTCGCGGCTGACTTTGTCTTCACCCAAAAACAGGCTCTGATCGGCTTTGACGCTAAGGAACAGTGGCTTTTCGGGTCGAGGCGCTGGCTTGGATGTTGAAGCGGGCAGGTCGACTTTGATGTCCACCGTCGCCAGAGGGGCCGCGACCATGAAAATAATCAGCAGCACCAACATGACGTCGATAAAAGGCGTGACGTTGATTTCGTGGTTCTCGACGAGATCGTCGCCGCCACTTTCGTTTAGATGCAGGCCCATTGCTTACCCCACTCTTACCACGTGCGGCTGCGGGCTACGTTCCGCCGGCAGGTGGTCAAGGTCGCGGCTAACCAGCAGCAGTACTTGTGCTGAAGCATCGGAAACTTGAGCTTTGTAACCCGCGATGGAGCGTGCGAATACGTTGTAGATCACTACCGCCGGAATAGCGGCTACCAAGCCTAGCGCGGTTGCCAGCAGGGCTTCGGCAATGCCGGGTGCGACCACCGCAAGGTTGGTGGTTTGGGTCTTGGCGATGCCGATGAAGCTGTTCATGATGCCCCACACAGTACCGAACAGACCCACAAACGGCGCAGTAGAACCGATGGTAGCCAGTACGCCGGTGCCATTGCTCATGTTGCGACCGCAGGCGGCTACAAGCCGTTCCAGGCGGAAGCTGACGCGCTCTTTGATGCCTTCACGTTCGCGGCTGTTGGCGGAAAGGCGCATCTCTTCGAGGGCATCGTGGACCAGCAGATGCGCCAGGGTGCCTTCTTTACGAGCGCTGTCGCTTGCTTCTGTGAGGGTTCGGGCTTTTTTCAGCGTGGCGATTTCACTGCGCAGGCGACGTTTGGCGCCCAACAGCTCAAATCCTTTGGCGATCCAGATTGTCCACGTGATCACTGAAGCAATGGCCAAGCCGATCAGCACGGCTTTCACGATGATGTCGGCGTGTTGGTACATACCCCATGGCGACAGATCGTTGGCCATGCCAAGGCTGTTGTCCTCAGCGGAGGTCGCGGGCTCGAGCGCTTCGGCGGAGAGATCGCTCTGCGCCTGGACCGGGGCAATTACCGGGTCTGCGGGGTTGTGTGCGGGTGCTGCGGAGTGCGTCGCCGCGGGAGTTGTCGCCGCCGGTTCATCGGCGAAAGCGCTAGGGGCGATTAGCAAGCTAAGCATCAGGACAGCAATACCGCGCCATGCGCGGGGCAGGCTGGCAAACTTGGTTGGCGTAGCGGGGGGTTGAATACGTGTCATGCTGGCCGGACCTGAGAGAAATAAGAGGGTTGCGCTCTACATCGGGGTTAGTCGAAAGACCGCGAGAGGAGAACAAACGGGTAGGTATTATTGCAAATAATTCTTGTTAACAAAAGTAACGCGTTATCTTTTTTCTTTGAGCCGCAATGACTTTGTTAAATTTAGCGATCCTTTCAGGTCCTCTATCGTACCTTCGTCGCACGTTTATCGTGGAGATCCAAGATGTCTGCCCCTTCTGTTTTAATTGCTGGTTGCGGAGACGTAGGAAGTCGTTTGGCTAGCCAATTACTGGCCCATAGTTGGAACGTGTTTGGCCTGCGCCGATCCATTTCACTTCTGCCTGCGGGGGTTGTGGGGGTTGCGGGTGACTTGTTTGACGCACGCTGCCCCACGGATTGGCCGACCTCGCCAATCGACTACCTGGTGTATAGCGCTGCCGCTACTGACCACGATGAAGCCGGCTATCGGGCCGCTTACATCGACGGTCTGGGTCATGTATTGAGTTGGCTCAAGCAGCATAGACAGCAACCTAAACGTTTGCTGTTTGTGTCTAGCAGCAGTGTTTACGGGCAGCAGCACGGCGAGTGGGTCGACGAGTCTTCGCCTACCCAGGCGCTGGGCTATTCGGGGCGATTGATGCTTGAGGCTGAGCAACTGGCGTTGGGCAGTGGTATTCCCGCCAGTGTGGTGCGGCTGACCGGTATTTACGGCCCGGGCCGCGAGTGGTTGTTGAGTCAGGTGCGTCAGGGCTATCGCGTTGCGACCGAGCC
>NZ_JAMFRV010000250.1 GCF_026224925.1 Pseudomonas sp.
GCCTGGGCGCGATCGATGCGCTCTTGCCCTTGCTCCTGCAATCGCTGGGCGAGGCGGCTGACTAAGTCAGTCAGTTCGTCATTGATCTGGGCGGGCGGCGCTGCCTGTCGAGATTCATGATCATCCAGCTCCTTTAAATAGCGATGAATCGTGGTCTTTGAGCCGGTATTGCCCATCTCAATTCGTACTGCATCGATGCTCGGGTTCTCGCCGCGAGCCAGCAACGCCATGCGCGCCGTTTGAACCACCGCTCTATTAACTCCGCCGCGCGCCATGTGATGCTCCTACGATTTCGTACTGTGGTACGTACACTGTAATTACATACTATTTATTTGGCAATATTCATTGATATTTTCATAAATATCACGCGGGATATTGGGGTATTATCCCGTGTCATTACCACAAAGCACGTTTTGAGCATGGTTTTCAGTACAGATATGGATCCCTCCGGCATGAACGAACTGGATCGCTACCTCGCCGCCGCCACGCGCGATAACACCCGGCGCAGTTATCGGGCGGCCGTTGAACATTTCGAAGTGACCTGGGGCGGATTTCTGCCGGCCACCAGTGATAGTGTGGCGCGCTACCTGGTGGCCTTTGCAGGCGTGCTTTCAATCAACACGCTGAAGTTGCGTTTGTCGGCGTTGGCGCAATGGCACAACAGCCAGGGATTCCCAGACCCTACCAAGGCGCCAGTGGTGCGTAAGGTGCTCAAGGGTATTCGGGCGTTGCACCCTGCGCAGGAAAAACAGGCCGAACCCTTGCAACTACGAGAGTTGGAGCAAGTAATTGCGAAGCTTGATCTTGAGGCGGTGCAGGCCGTTGCGGACAGCGATCAACCGTCGCTGCTGCGCTGCCGGCGCGATGCTGCGCTAATACTGCTGGGCTTCTGGCGCGGGTTTCGCAGCGATGAGTTGTGCAGATTGGACATTGAGCACGTGCAAGCGACGCCTGGCTCGGGGATCAGCCTGTACCTGCCGCGCAGTAAAAGTGATCGCGACAACCTCGGCCGGACTTATCAAACGCCAGCGTTGCAGCGTTTATGTCCAGTGCAGGCTTATATCGAATGGGTCAACTGCGCAGCGTTGGTGCGCGGTCCGGTGTTTCGGGCGATTGATCGCTGGGGCAATCTGGGGGAGGAGGGCTTGCACGCAAACAGTGTCATTCCGTTGCTGCGCCAGGCGTTGGCGCGCGCGGGCATTGCCGCTGAACAGTACACCAGCCACTCGCTGCGCCGCGGCTTCGCCACATGGGCACATCAGAGTGGCTGGGACCTGAAGTCGCTGATGAGCTACGTCGGTTGGAAGGACGTCAAGTCGGCTCTGCGCTACATCGAAGCAACCCCGTTTAACCAGATCAATGGCCCCTCAAATCTGTCACAGATTTCTTCTATTAATAAAGACCCCTTATAGTGAAAAGCAATCAGCCGCATGAGGTTTGCTAATGAGCCTATATCGTCGGTTGTGCGTAAGCTTCATTTCATCAACTTTTACCCACCATCAGGAGATTCACCGATGCCTATCATCAACAGCCACGTCAAACCATTCAAAGCCACTGCGTTCGTTAACAACGCATTTGTCGACGTCTCGGAAGCCGACCTGAAAGGCAAATGGTCTGTCGTTTTCTTCTACCCAGCTGACTTCACCTTCGTTTGCCCTACCGAATTGGGCGACCTGGCTGATAACTACGCTGCGTTCAGGGACCTGGGCGTTGAAATCTACGGCGTGTCCACCGACACCCATTTCGCACACAAAGCTTGGCACGACACGTCCGAAGTGATCGGCAAGGTCAAGTTCCCATTGATCGGTGACCCGACTCACGTTCTGTCCCGCAACTTCGACGTTCTGATCGAAGAAGCTGGTCTGGCTGACCGTGGCACCTTCGTGATCAACCCAGAAGGTCAGATCAAAATCGTTGAACTGAATGACGGCGGCGTTGGCCGTGACGCTTCTGAGCTGCTGCGCAAAGTTAAAGCGGCTCAATACGTTGCTGCCCACCCAGGCGAAGTATGCCCAGCTAAATGGAAAGAAGGCGAAGCCACTCTGGCCCCGTCTTTGGACCTGGTTGGCAAGATCTAAGTCGATATGCATCGGCTGGGCGCCATGGGCTCTGCTGTTAAGCAATAAGTAAACCGTATCGCCCCCAAAACGCCCGGGCGACTATCGCTCGGGCGTTGTTTTTTCTAGCGAATGAAAAAAAGGAAGTCGCGCCATGTTGGACGCCAATCTGAACGCCCAGTTGAAATCGTACCTGGAACGGGTTACCCGCCCAATCGAGATCGTTGCGTCCCTTGATGACGGCGCGAAATCTCAAGAAATGCTGGAACTGCTTAAAGAAGTTTCTAGCCTTTCGACCTTTATTACGTTGAAAGACAACGGTACCGATGCGCGCACGCCATCGTTTTCGTTAGACAGCCCGGGACAAAACATCAGCCTGCGTTTCGCCGGCATCCCAATGGGCCACGAATTCACCTCGCTGGTATTGGCGCTGCTGCAAGTCGGCGGCTACCCATCCAAAGCCAGCGCGGACGCCATTGAACAGGCGAAGTCGCTCAAGGGCGATTTCAAGTTCGAAACTTACTTCTCCCAGTCTTGCCAGAACTGCCCGGACGTCGTTCAAGCGATAAACCTGATGGCGGTGCTCAACCCTGGCGTTAAACACGTCGCCATCGACGGTGCGCTGTTTCAGGCAGAAGTGACTGATCGGCAGATCATGTCGGTGCCGAGCGTTTATCTCAACGGTGAGCTGTTCGGTCAGGGCCGCATGGGTCTGGAAGAAATTCTGGCCAAGATCGATACAAGTGCCGGTGATCGCCAGGCAGAGAAGCTCAACGCTAAAGAAGCATTCGATGTGCTGGTTATCGGCGGTGGCCCAGCGGGTTCGGCCGCAGCGATTTACGCAGCCCGTAAAGGTATTCGTACTGGCGTTGCCGCAGAACGTTTTGGCGGTCAGGTGCTGGACACCATGGCCATCGAAAACTTCATCTCGGTTCAGCACACCGAAGGACCTCAGTTGGCCGTAGCGCTTGAAGAGCACGTCAAGCAATACGAAGTCGACATCATGAACCTGCAACGCGCAGACAAACTGATTCCAGGCAAAGCAGGCGAGCTGCACGAAGTGAAATTCGCCAGTGGCGCTTCATTAAAAGCGCGGACCGTGATCCTCGCGACCGGTGCAAGATGGCGCGAAATGAACGTGCCAGGCGAACAGCAATACCGCAACAAAGGCGTGGCGTACTGCCCGCACTGTGACGGTCCGCTGTTCAAGGGCAAGCGTGTTGCGGTCATTGGCGGCGGCAACTCCGGCGTCGAAGCTGCAATCGACCTGGCAGGCATTGTAAGCCACGTCACCCTGCTTGAGTTCGACGTGCAACTGCGCGCTGATGCGGTGTTGCAGCGTAAGTTGTTGAGCCTGCCGAACGTGACAGTCATCACCAACGCACAAACCACTGAAGCCACAGGTGATGGCCAGAAGGTCAACGGTTTGCGTTACAGGAACCGTCTGAACGACGAAGAAATCGCCATCGAGCTGGAAGGCATCTTCGTTCAGATCGGTCTGTTGCCTAACACTGATTTCCTGAAAGGCACCATTGAATTGTCGCCGCGCGGCGAAATCGTTGTGGATTCCCGTGGCGAAACGTCGATTCCAGGTATCTTTGCGGCAGGCGACGTGACCACCGTGCCGTTCAAGCAGATCATTATCGCCTTGGGCGACGGTGCTAAAGCATCGCTCAGCGCCTTCGATTACTTGATCCGCACTTCAGCGCCAGAGTAAATACTGTCGCGTAGGGCATGAGCGTCAGGAAAATCCGGAATCTGAGAAGACTTCGGATTTTTTTTGCCTGTCGTCAGTGATTGGGCGTCGATCTGGTAAAGCGTTTGTCGATACCTGTGTGCATCTGAAACCCGCAACTCCAACTCCAATGCCGAAAAAGGAAATCACATGTTGAAAGTCATCGTGCTGTTGCTGGGTCTCGGTCTGGTAGGGTGTAGCGGGGTTCAGGTCAGTCAGTACAGCCAGGAAGCCCCGAAGCTCGACCTGCGAGATTATTTTTCGGGCCAGGTGCTTGCGTCAGGTATTTTCCAAAAACGCTCAGGCGAGGTAACCAAGCGCTTTCACGTGGTGATCGATAGCCACAGCGAAGGTGATGCATTGATCATGCATGAGGCCTTTAGCTACAGCGACGGCACGAAACAGACTCGGGTCTGGACATTGCGTCCGAACGGTCCGGGCCGCTGGAAGGGCACGGCGAGTGACGTAGTAGGGGAGGCATTCGGTGAAGTGTCGGGCAATACCTTCCACTGGAACTATGTGCTCAATCTGCCGGTGGACGGCAAGACCTATGAGGTACGGTTTGACGACTGGATGTATATGCTCGACGACAAAACCCTGGCCAACCGTTCCTACATGAGCAAGCTGGGCGTCGAACTGGGACAAGTGACGTTGTTTTTCACCAAGCAGTAGCCAGGCCATGGAGCCCGGTGGGGCCGAATTCATTTGGGAGGCGGGCGGCGCGGTGTATCAGACATAATTGCGCTGTTGCCTTCCCGAATCGGTCCCACAGATAGCTCGACCAGTCGCAGGCTACAGCGGCGTAGGCTGAATAATTTCAACCCAGTAGCCGTCCGGGTCTTTGATGAATGCCAGGCTGTTCATGCGGCCGTCGGCCAGCCGCTTCTGGAATGACACGCCCAGGTTTTCGAAGCGTTCACACGCGACGTGAACGTCGGGAACAGCAATGCAAATGTGTCCAAACCCACGCGGGTCGGTGTTGCCATTGTGGTAGCTGAATGCTGGGTCTTTTTCGGTGCCGTGGTTATGGGTCAGCTCCAGAATCCCGGGAATCGACTTCATCCACTGGTTACGTGCGGCGTCGTCGGCAGGGATCAGCGCTTTATCGACCAAGGCCAGGAAATAGAGGCTGAATTCGGCTTCCGGGAAATCGCGCTTTTCAACCAGGCTAAATCCCAGCACGCGGGTGTAGAAATCCAGCGAGGCGGTGATGTCTTTGACTCGCAGCATGGTGTGGTTGAACACAAAGCCTTGCGTGGCTGCGTCGGGTTCGGCGGTGACGCCAGCGAAGGTGTTCAATGGGTGCAAGCTCATGGGTATCTCCGGTTCAACTATTTGTGTAATTGCAGAATGTCGTCTGATTGCCAAATGATACGGGGCTGAGCAGCCAGTGCCAAACCGGCGCTGCAGCGGGACGCTGACAAAAAGACCGCTAAAGCCTTGTTCGATGCCCATGACAGGCTCAAACTTTCCGGCTCACAGTTTTGGTGTACCTATCATGATTTACCCGCAATGCAGATCATCGCTGATAAGCCTGGGCCTGCTGTTAGCCATAGGCAGCGCTCATGCCGCTGATGCGATGGTGACCTGGCCTCCCGGGTGGGAAGTCGAGCCTCTGCCTGCCACAACCGCTGCCCAGGGGCAGCCATCTGTCCAGATGAGACAACGGGCGGTGAAGAATGATCAGAATGGAAATCCGGTCATGGTCATGGAGCTGACGCAAACACAGCTTCAGGCGGGGCATCAGGTCAATGTGCAAAGTGTATTGCTTGAGATGCGAAAGTCGATCCAGATCAATTTTGCCCGTGACGGATTTCAAAGCGTCTGCAGCAAAGTCCATGAGGGCACGCTGAGCGCTCTGCCGTCGCTGGAGACCACCTGCAGCATTACTCAGAACGGCGGCCATGTGATGACCCAGACGCTCGTAGCGGCGGCCACCAAGGACACAGCGTGGTTGTTATCCTACGCAGGCTCCGCTGACGGTTACGAGGCGACAAAGGAAGAGGTTCAGCACATTCGTGACAGCCTGCAACTGGTCGTTGAGTAATAAACGGCTGCGCTAGAGCTGTCGTGCTAAATAACAGGCAAAAAGAAGCCCGCCGAAGCGGGCATTGGGGCGCTAATCCTTTAGCAGCCCTTATCCTGTAAGAATCGATGTGAAAAATATGTGAAGCCAAAGCGTTCCCGACTAATGGGGGCGTAGCGTGCGCAGTGGCGACGCATTGCTAGATTATCCGATGCTGTATCACATCCCTTACAAACACCGCCGTAAGTGGTCGCCCAACATTGAAGTGCCACTAGATAATCCGCAGTGTGGTATCTAAGCTAGACCCCTGCGCAGACCGACGTTGTTAACCTCCGTTTAGCCAATCAATGATGAAAGGTCAAACAAAGTCGGGTGGGAATAGTCTGAAATGGCTGTACGAAAATGTACTACCTAACCATTTCGCTATTTTGCCCCCTATCTAGTGGTACTTTCCTGTCAGAACGCTGAACGAGTTACATATTAGTGCGACTGTAATGTTGACAGCCAATAAAAAACCCTGCGTTGCAGGGCTTTTTAAGTGTGACAATTTGTTCAGGCGCGAAGCCATGAATCTACAGTGTCGACACCGTATTGCTCTTTCCAGGACTTCAGGCCGCGGTGGTTGCCACCTTTGGTTTCGATCAGTTCGCCAGTGTGCGGGTTCTGATACACCTTGACGACCCGTGCCCTGCGACGCTTGATTCCAGCGGGTGCGGCCTGTGGTAGCGAGCTCTTCGGGTCGAGGATGGCGACGATGTCGCGCAGGCTCTTGTCGTAGGTACTCATCAAGCCTTGAAGCTTTTGTTCGAATTCGATCTCCTTCTTTAGTCCGGCGTCATTCTTCAAAGACTCCAGCTGAGCAAGCTGTTCTTGAAGGGCTTTTTCTGCTGCGCGAAATTCGGCAAGTCTGGACAAGTATCATTACTCCGACAGTGTAGTTGGCTGATTTAGCCTGACAAAACGATAAGAAAAAAACGTCTGGCCGATTCGATCCTGCAGTTCTCTACCCAACCCCGAGGTGTTTTCTTCCCGGGGAAGAAACTAACAGTTTGCTGTCAGTCACGCTTGGGGAAAGGGGTAGTTGTTAACCAGCGACAGACAAATAATGCACTTTTTTTTCGAGTTAGAAAATAGCGTTATGCAATTGATTAGAGTAAAGGGAAATTTACATTTAACCGCCGCCCCTATTTTTTGTCATATGGGAGGAAGCAGATTGTAAGTAATTTCCGAGATTAGCCGCGCGTCGGGAAACCATAAGCGCCCGTTCCAGGCGCCAGTTTCAGAGACTCACAGCCCTTGTTGCAACGCCGGATCGTCAGGGTTCTGTTGCTCAAGCTCCGCGAGCAGCACTTGTACCTTTTGCAACTGACCGCTTTCCTGCCAGTAGTGGATCAGCAAGACGCGTGCGCGCCGATTGGCGGGTTGACGCTGCATGATGTCCTCAAGCTGCTTCTGCGCGGGCTCCAGTTGCTCAAGGCCGTGCAGGGCAACAGCCAGGTCATAGCGGAAATCATTATTGTCCGGGTCAAGCTCCACGGCCTTAGCCAGGCCCAGCAACGCATATTCGCTTTGCCCGTGGTTCAACAGCCACATGCCTAACGCATGCTGCAGCATTGATGAGGCAGGGTTATGCTCCAGCAACTGCCCCAACAGCTGTCTGGCCTTATCCACTTGCCCTTGCTGATCCAATAGATCAATTTGCGCCAGTGCGGCGTCCAGATTGCCGGGGTCAAGCGTGAGCGCCTGGTCAAGTGCCTTGGCGGCCCTCATCTTGTCGTCGGTGTGCAAATAAAGCCGTGCCAGTTGCAGTTGGTCCTGACTGGTTGCGGGAGTCGCGGCGACCAGCACGTTTTTATACTCCTCGACGACCTGCTCCAGAGGGCTGAAGTACAGTCCTACGTCATCAGGCGTAAGACCCAGCAGTGCCTTCGCGGCGCTAAAGCGTGTGGCTTGATCCTTTTCGTCGAGTAATGGCCCCAGCAATACGCTGCGCTGGCTACCTGACACAAGTTTGACGATCGCATCGATCGCGGCCTGCCGCACAATGTTTTCATCGCTGTGCAGCGCCGCGCCAGCCAGCTTTAGCGCTTGCGGGCTTGGGAAGTTCGAGAGCTCCACCAGCAAGCCTGCGCGCCGAACGCCAGACAAGTCGGTACGTGCAAATTGCTGAAAAAGCACCCGCGCGGCACCGGGTTTACCGTCATGAGCCTGTTCAAGCGCACGGCCGTAGGCGATCGTATGTACGGCGGGGGGCGGGGTAACAGGGCCACTTCGCAACCAAAGCACGCCAGCGCCGACAGCGATGGCCAGTACGGCGATGGTCAAACCGAGGCGCCATTTAGGACGGGCATTGGACTCAACAGGCGGGCCATTCAAAGGCGGTTTTGACATACCAATTTCCAATTCATAACGGCTTGCAGCTTCAGCGAGTGATTGGCAACTGTCAAACGACTATCGTTCTAACCTGCACTATGAGCGCTGTTCCACAGATGAAAAAAAGCCCCGCGTCCTTGAAAAGAGGCGGGGCTGGAGGGTGCTAGCGAGGCATCAAGACTGTGGCTGCCAGCCACCGCCCAATGCTTTGTAAATGGCAACAATGCCGCGGTAGGTATCGATCTCGCCTAGCGCCTGAGAATCCTCAGCCGCCAGACGTTCACGCTCGGCATCGAGCAACACCAGGAAGTCGGCAGTACCTTCGCGGTACTGAATCGAGGCCAAATCCGCAGCTTTGCGGCTTGATTCGCTTTGCTTGATCAACGAGATCAGGCGTTCCTGACGCTTGTTGTAGTCGCTGAAGGCATTTTCCGACTCTTCCAAAGCCAGCAACACGTGCTGCTCGTAGTTAGCTAACGCGCCGTCTGCATCAGCGTTGGCGCCCCGAATCCGCGCCCGCACGCTGCGTAAGTCCAGCGCAGGCCAGGTGATACTTGGACCCAGCGACCACGCGGCAGCAGCCGAAGAACCAATTTGTGAACCACGGGCTGCGGTGTAACCGAGGAAACCGGTGAGGCTGACCCGTGGGAACAAATCCGCCGTGTTCACGCCGATCTGCGCCGTGGCCGAGGCCAGTTGACGCTCGGCAGCACGCACATCGGGACGGTGACGCAGCAGTTCAGTCGGATCACCAATCGGCAGGGCCTTGGCAATCGCTGGCAATGTCGCCGGGCTCAAATCGACTTTCATCGACTCCGGACGTTCGCCCATCAAGGTCGCAATGCGATTCTTCTCACGTACTTGCTCGGCTTGCAACTGGGGCACGCTGGCCTCAACTGCGGCCAAGCGAGCGTCGGCGCGCACCACGTCGAGTTCGTTACCGACCCCGCCGTCACGCAAGCTGACGGTAACAGCACGGGAGTCCTGCTGGTTTTTCAGGTTGTCTCGGGCAATCCGCTCACGCAGTTGTGCGCCGCGCAGTTGTCCGTAAGCGTCCACCAGTTCGGCAGTGATGCTGACCTGAAGCTGGAACAGGTCAGCTTCAGTAGCATCTTGATCGGCATTGGCCGACTCGATCTGGCGTTGAATATGACCAAACAGGTCGATTTCCCAGGACATATCGAGGCCGGCGTCGTAGCGCTCGGTATTGACGCGCTGGGTCGTGGTGCCGGGTACTTGGCCCTTGCCCAACTGGCTGCTGACGCCGCTGGTGATGATCGGCATCTGGGTGTAAGCGACCTGATCACGAATCGCACGGGAGGCTTGCAAGCGAGCAAACGACACACGCAAATCACGGTTGCCGGTCATAGACTGGCTGACCAATTGATTCAAGACCGGGTCATCGAACTGCGCCCACCAGACCGACTCAGTGTGAGTGCGGTCATAGTTGCCCTGCAAAGAAGACTCTACTTTGGCTGGGGCCGTCACCGGAGCCTTGTAGTCCGGGCCGACGGCACAGGCCGCCAGAGCCAGAACCAACAGGCTCGGCAGGAAAAACTTTACCGTTTTGACGCTCATTGTTGCGCCTCCAGCTTCAGGGTCTTGTCAGCTTCGATGGCCTGTTTACGGGCTGCTTTACGACCTACATAGTTACGGATCAGGACGTAGAACACCGGTGTAAGCAGCAGACCAAAGAAGGTCACCCCAAGCATCCCGGAGAACACGGCAACACCCATGGCATGACGCATTTCAGCACCTGCACCGCTGGACAGAACCAATGGCACAACACCCATGATGAACGCGAAGGAGGTCATCAGGATCGGACGCAGACGCAGACGGCACGCTTCGAGAACAGCCTCCAGCGGGGTCTTGCCTTTATCTTGTTCATCCTTGGCAAACTCAACGATGAGGATCGCGTTCTTACACGCCAACCCTACCAGTACGATCAAGCCAATCTGGGTGAAGATGTTGTTATCGCTACCGGCAATGATCACGCCGGCGATGGCCGACAGCAGGGTCATTGGTACGATCAGGATCACTGCCAATGGCAGGCTCCAGCTTTCATACAGGGCAGCCAAAACCAGGAACGCCAGCAATACGCAGAGCGGGAACACCAGCAGCGCGGTGTTGCCGGACAAGATCTGCTGATACGTCAGGTCGGTCCATTCGTAGGTCATGCCGTTAGGCAATTCTTCTTTAAGCAGTTTCTCAATGGCTTCCTGGGCTTGGCCCGAGCTGTAACCCGGTGCTGCGGCGCCGTTGATTTCTGCGGTAATGAAGCCGTTGTAGTGCTGAACACGATCCGGGCCCGAGGTGTTGCTGACCTTGATAAAGGTCGCCAGCGGGATCATTTCGCCGAGGTTGTTGCGCACTTTCAACTGACCGATCTGCTCGCCTTCCTGACGGAACTGCTGTTCAGCCTGGACGTTGACTTGATACGTACGGCCAAAGCGGTTGAAGTCGTTGGCATACAGCGAACCCAGATAAATCTGCAGCGTGTCAAAGATGTCGCTGATCGCAACGCCGTGGGTCTTGGCTTTTTCACGGTCGATAGCGGCATCGACCTGAGGCACGTTTACCGTATAGCTGGTGAACAGTGCAGCCAATCCTGGTGTGGTGTGGCTCTTGGTGATGATGTTCTGGGTTTCTTTGTACAGCGCGTCATAACCCAGGTTGCCACGGTCTTCGATCTGCACACGGAAGCCGCCGATGGTGCCCAGGCCTTGTACCGGAGGCGGTGGGAAAATCGCCATGTACGCTTCCTGGATCGAACCGAACTTGCCGTTCAGTGCACCGGCAATGGCGCCGGCTGACTCACTGGGGTCTTTACGCTCGTCGAATGGCTTAAGTGTTACAAACACGATGCCGGCGTTAGGGCTGTTGGTAAAACCGTTAATTGAAAGGCCAGGGAAGGCCACCGCGCTATCTACGCCCGGTTGCTTGAGGGCAATGTCGGACATGCGCTTAATCACGTCTTCGGTACGGTCCAGGCTGGACGCATCCGGCAATTGCGCAAAGGCTACCAAGTACTGCTTGTCCTGGGTGGGTACGAAGCCGGTTGGGGTGTTGGCGAAACCGAACCAGGTCAGCACGATCAAACCGGCATACAGGAACAAGGCAATGCCGCTGGTCCGGATAACTCGGCTTACGGTGCTGACATACCCATGGCTGGCTTTTTCGAAGAAGCGGTTGAACGGACGGAACAACCAGCTACCCAACAGCTTGTCGAGAAAACGCGAGAAGCCATCTTTCGGTGCGTCATGGGCCCGCAGCAGCACTGCCGATAGGGCAGGGGACAGCGTCAGGGAGTTGAAGGCCGAAATGACGGTGGAAATCGCAATGGTCAGGGCGAACTGTTTGTAGAACTGTCCGGTCAAGCCCGAGATGAAGGCCGCAGGTACGAACACCGCACATAACACCAGTGCCGTGGCAATGATTGGGCCGGTTACTTCTTTCATCGCACGCTTGGTGGCATCCACCGGATTTAATCCAAGCTCGATGTTTCGCTCGACGTTCTCCACCACCACAATCGCGTCATCCACCACGATCCCGATAGCCAACACCAATCCGAACAACGACAGGGCGTTGAGTGAGAAGCCGAACAGGTGCATCACGGCGAACGTACCGATCAGCGAGACCGGAACGGCCACCAGTGGAATGATCGAAGCGCGCCAGGTTTGCAGGAACAGGATGACGACCA
>NZ_JAMFRV010000251.1 GCF_026224925.1 Pseudomonas sp.
CCAACCGCCAAACCGGGCATTCGCCGCGCGCGCTCCACAGCATCGGCCGCTGCGGGTGCAGCCACCATCAAGCTGGCCGCTCGCAAAACCCCCGAACGATATGCTTGTTCTACCGCTTGGTTGACCGCTTGATGAAGACCGAAGTCATCAGCGGTCACGATCAAGCGCGGTTTCGCCCTACTGGCAAATATTGCGTCAAGCATCGGGTCAAGCCTCGTGCTCGCGCAAGAATCGGAAAAACTCCACGCCTTCACGCAGGCGGCGCTTGGTCATTTCCCAGCTGCCGAGCATCTCCCTGACGATTTCCCAAATCTTCGAGGGGCGGAAATAGAAGCTCCGGTAAAAGGTTTCGATGCCGTGGAAAATGTCCTCCCGCGACAAGTGCGGATAGCTGATCAGAGCCAGTTGCACGCCTTTGTCATTCACCAGGTTGATATCCAAGTTGGGCTGTAACCAGCCATTCTCAACCGCCTGCTTGTACATCTGCGTACCCGGATATGGCGCGGCCAGCGAGACTTGAACCGTGTGCGGGTTGATCTCTTTGGCGAAGGCGATGGTCTTGGCGATGGTTTCTTTGGTCTCGCCCGGCAGTCCAAGGATGAATGTGCCGTGCACCTGAATGCCCAGCTTGCGGCAGTTCTTGGTGAAGGTGCGGGCAATGTCAGTGCGCAGTCCCTTCTTGATGTTATGCAAGATCTGATCGTCGCCGGACTCATAACCCACCAGCAGTAAGCGCAGACCATTTTCTTTCATGATTTTCAGCGATTCATAGGGCACGTTAGCCTTGGCGTTGCAGCTCCACGTCCAGCCCAGCGCGTGTAACCCGTGGGCGATTTCGTGTACGCGGTCCATCTGTGAACTGTCGGTAAACGTGTCATCGTCGAACATCAGCTCCTTGACCTCGGGCATGTTCTGCTTGATCCACTTTGCCTCGGCAATCACGTTGGCCGCCGAGCGCACCCGATAACGGTGCCCGCCAACCGTCTGCGGCCATAGGCAAAAAGTGCATTTTGAGCGACAACCACGGCCAGTGTAAATCGACACGTACGGGTGTTTGAGGTAACCGATGAAGTAGCGATCGATTTTCAAATCACGCTTGTAGACCGGAGCCACAAAGGGCAGCTCGTCCATGTTCTCGATCATCGAGCGTGGCGGGTTGTGCTGAACGCGGCCGTCCGCAAGCGTGTAACTAATCCCTGCGACGTCCTTGAGCGGACGGCCCTCGGCAATTTCTTTGCAGGTAAAGTCGAATTCTTCACGCGCGACAAAATCGATGGCCGCTGATGCGGTCAGTGAGTCAGTGGGATCGACCGCGACTTTGGCCCCGATCATCCCGATCAGAATCTCTGGACGCCGAGCCTTCAGCAGTTCAGCAAACTTCGCGTCGGTGGGGAACGATGGCGTGCTGGTGTGAATGATCACCAACTCGTACTCAGCGGCGATGTTCAATGTGTCTTCCACCGACAGCTCTTCAACCGGGGCGTCCAACAACCGCGAGCCGGGTACCAACGCGGCAGGTTGGGCCAGCCAGGTTGGGTACCAGAAGCTTTTGATTTCGCGCTTGGCCTGGTAACGCGAACCGGCACCGCCGTCGAAACCGTCGAAGGACGGCGCTTGCAGAAAGAGTGTCTTCATAGGACTACTAGCTCCAACGGCCAAGCGGCCGAGATACGCTAATTGCCAGCCAACACGCCATAACGTCTTAACGTCTTAACGTCTTAACGATGGTGTATTGGTCCGTTTTTATCTGCGTGTAGAACCTGACCACGCCACTTCACTTGCCAGCCGGTCAACGCCACGGCCCATTCAAACAACAGCAACAGATCACGAAACGGTGTCAGTAACAATCCGTACCTTGGCATCAACTGGGGACCGTCAGCACGGATCAGAAAAAACCGCAGCATTCGGGCGCCAAGCGCGATGGCCACCAGCACACCGCTGAATACTGAGGGCGCCAAAGCCAGGCCGAGTAGCGACACCGGCCACGTAAAACAGACGAAGCTCATGGCAAACCCCAGCGGTGCAATTGAGCGAATCGTCCGTAACCAACGCAGTTCGTGCGCCCATAAACCAGTCAGACCACGCTCGTTCACATCAGTGCCAACCATAAGATCTGATAACACAGTACGCAACCCGGCGCGGCGCGTCAGTTCACCCAACCAGTAGTCATCGGCCAAGGTATCGCGCAGCTTTTCCAAGCCGCCAACCGCCTGCAGCGCGTCGTGGCGCAGCGCGATGGTCGAGCCAAAAGCAAACCGGGTCGAGCCCAAAACATGCGACAGACGGACGGAAGGCGCAAACCAGTCATCGATAAACAGGCAACCCATGGACGACCAAAATCCGTCGTTAGGTACGCCGTGATAAAGACAGGTAACGATGCCGACCTCTGGATCTGCCAGCGGCGCAGTGACTCGTGACAAGTAGTCCGTTGGCACGCTGATGTCGCTATCGGCCAATACCAACCATTCGCATCGGACCAATGGCAACATATTCAACAAATTGCTGACTTTGAGGTTCGCGCCATACACCTGCGTATTGATCACCAGATCAATGCACACGTTTGGAAATGCCCCGCGCAACCGCTGAACCACTGCAACGGCCGGGTCTTGCGGATCACGCACACCCACTATCAATTGGTAATGCGGGTACGTCTGTTGGCAAAAACCACGGAGGTTCTCATACAGGTTCGGTTCGGCCCCGTGCAGCGGTTTTAGCACGCTCACCGGCCGCATTTGCTCGTTGACATCGGGCGACGGAACCGGGCGGCGGTGCGCGCTGATGAGTACCGCGACCACCGACGCCAGCGCATACCCCGCGCACACCGTAGTCAGTAAAGTGCCGAAGTAAAACGCGAACACGCTGATGAACTCATAGGTCGACATGCAGGGATGGCCCGCCTTGCAGAACATGACTTACAGAACATAGACCGGATACCGCATTCTTGCTGCAGCACTCTCGTCGATATCCATAGAAGCTATTGCGCAGTGAAAATTCTGCACTACAGTGCAGGTACATGAGATCGAGAAAGGGGGTTGATCTTGACTACTCAAAAAGCAAACGATCGCCTATGGCAGCACTCCAACAAAGTAGTATCTTTCAATGACGAACCGTTGGTGCTGGTCGATCAGTTTGATCAGGAGATAGGCTTTCTCGACAAGGAATCCGCGCATTTGGGACAAGGGGTGTTGCATCGGGCCTTTTCGTTGCTGGTGTTCAATCAGAGAGGTGAACTGTTATTGCAGCAACGTGCGGCGGGTAAACGCCTATGGCCGGGCTATTGGTCCAATACCTGTTGCAGCCATCCGCGACGCGGCGAGTCATTGGAGGTCGCGATTGAACGGCGTCTTGGTGAAGAACTCGGCATGACCTGCACTGCGCAATTTATGTTCAAGTTCAAATACCAGGCGCAATTCGATGCGCAAGGTGCCGAGCATGAATTGTGCTGGGTGTACGCAGGACACAGTGACGACGCCCCGATCCTCAATCTGAATGAAGTCGCGGCATTGCGTTACGTGTCCCCGCAAGCGCTGGACCTGGAAATAGCCGAGCAGCCCCAGATATTTACCCCGTGGTTCAAGACAGAATGGGAACGCCTGCGCAGGGAACATAGCGCACTGTTCGAGGTCGTTTCTTAGTAATGACTACTGATCCGTTTGCCTACGCGTAGGTGGCATGTAGTGGACCAGATGGATTAGCCGGTTTACGGCTCCCGATAACTATTTGCCGTGCGCCCATATTCGCAGTGCAGACAGATAAATGGAGGCCCCCCTTGGGCATTCCCCTTGTTCAACAGGTCAAAATCGCCACTTACATTCTCGGCAAAAAATTGCGCGGCCAGCATCGATACCCGCTGGCGATGATGCTGGAGCCGTTGTTTCAGTGCAATTTGGCCTGCTCCGGTTGCGGCAAAATCGACCATCCCAAGGATATTTTACAGACGCGCATGAGCGTAGAAGATGCTTTGCGCGCCGTAGACGAGTGCGACGCGCCGGTAGTGTCGATTCCCGGCGGCGAACCGCTGATTCACAAGGAAATGCCGCAGATTGTGCGCGGTATCGTTGCGCGCAAGAAGTTCGTTTACTTGTGCACCAATGCCATTTTGCTGGCCAAACACATCGACGACTATGAGCCGTCACCGTACTTCACTTGGTCGATCCATCTGGATGGTTTGCAGCAGCGCCATGATCAATCGGTGTGCATGGAAGGCGTGTTCGACAAGGCTGTCGAGGCAATCAAATTGGCGCTGTCACGTGGCTATCGGGTGACCATCAACTGCACCTTGTTCAATCAGGAACCGCCGGACGAGGTTGCGGATTTTTTCGATTACGCCACAGCCTTGGGCATCGAAGGCATTACCGTCTCACCGGGCTACAGCTATCAGCACGCACCCCGTCAGGATGTCTTTCTGGGCCGCACCGAGAGCAAAACCCTATTTCGTGAAGTGTTCAAGCGTGGCAAACACCGCAAAAGCAAATGGGTATTCAATCAGTCGTCCATGTTTCTCGACTTTCTCGCAGGCAATCAGCGATATCAATGCACGCCTTGGTCCAACCCAACCTACAACATTTTTGGCTGGCAGAGGCCTTGCTACCTGTTAGTAGACGAAGGTTATGCGCCAAGCTATCAGGCATTGATGGACGATACACAATGGGAAAATTACGGCGTTGGGGTCAATCCCAAGTGCGATAACTGCATGGCCCATTGCGGCTTCGAAGGCAGTGCCGTCAACGATACGTTCGCTCACCCATTGAAAGCCTTGCGCGTTGCTTTGTTGGGCCCGCGAACGGATGGTTCCATGGCCGCGGACCTTCCGGTGCTGTACCAACGTGTCGATCCCAACGCTGCACGCATTCCGGTGCGCATGCTCCCGGAGCACAATAACGGTGAGGGCTGATGGAATGCCCCGTTTGCGGAGAATCTAAACAATCCGGCCTTGCGAGCACGCTCTCCAATACTCCATCGACGCGGAGACTCAGCATGATTTTGACCTACCAGAAGCAATGCAAGGCGCGCGTTGACGCCGCCCTGGAATCAGTCCTGCATCCACCGTGTGAAGAGTTGCAGCGACTCTATCAAGCCATGCGCTACAGCGTGCTGAACGGAGGGAAACGCGTTCGACCATTATTGGTGTATGCCGCATGCGAAGCGTTGGGGGGCGATGCCGCGCTCGCTGATGGTGCCGCCTGCGCCGTAGAGCTGATACATGCGTACTCGTTGGTTCATGATGATTTGCCGGCGATGGACGATGACGACCTGCGTCGCGGCCAACCCACCACGCACAAAGCCTTTGATGAGGCCAATGCAATTCTCGCTGGAGACGGCCTGCAAGCACTGGCCTTCGAAGTGCTCGCCGACGCTCGCTACACCCAACAAAATCCGCAGCTGCGCTTGCAAATGGTGTGCATCCTGGCGCACGCCGCGGGCCCTGCTGGCATGGTCGGCGGCCAAGCCATTGACCTCGAAGCAGTCGGCCACCAGCTCACGCAAGCGGCTCTTGAAAAAATGGATCGCCACAAAACCGGCGCGCTGATCGAAGCCAGCGTGCAGTTAGGGGCCCTCGCCAGCGGCAAGGCCGATGCCGACTCGCTGCAGGCGTTGCGTGCGTATGCACGGGCGGTCGGCTTGGCTTTCCAGGTACAGGACGACATTCTCGACGTCGAAAGCGATACCGCGACCCTCGGCAAGCGCCAAGGCGCAGACATTGCCCATGACAAGCCGACCTACCCCGCTCTGCTCGGCCTTGAGGAGGCCAAGGCCTATGCACACAATTTGTGTGATCAGGCGCTCGACGCATTGCGTCCATTCGGCGCTGTCGCCGAACCGCTGCGTGCGCTTGCCCTCTACATCATCGAGCGGCGCCACTAAATACGACGGCGTCTACGATGGGCTGTGTCCGCAAGAGGATGGTCCGATGTCCAAGACATTCCACGAGATTCCGCATCTGCGCCCCGCCACTCCGATACTGGACCGCGCTGGGACGCCTGGCGAATTGCGTTTGATCAGCGAGTTAGAGCTTGAACAATTGGCTGATGAACTGCGTGAGGAACTGCTGTATTTCGTCGGCCTCACCGGCGGCCACTTCGGTGCCGGACTCGGTGTGATCGAGCTGACGGTGGCCTTGCATTACGTCTTCAACACCCCGGATGATCGCCTGGTGTGGGACGTCGGCCATCAAGCCTACCCGCACAAAATCCTCACCGGTCGACGAGGGCAAATGCATACCATGCGCCAGAAGCACGGGATAGCGGCCTTCCCGCGTCGTACCGAGAGCGAGTACGACACCTTCGGCGTAGGCCACTCCAGCACGTCAATCAGCGCCGCCCTGGGCATGTCCATCGCTGCACGTGCAAAGGGTGAAAAGCGCAAGCACATCGCAGTGATTGGCGATGGTGCGTTGACCGCCGGTATAGCGTTCGAAGCGCTCAATCATGCTGCGGACGTTCATGCCGATATGTTGGTGGTCCTCAACGACAACGACATGTCGATTTCCAATAATGTCGGCGGCATGTCCAATTATCTGGCGAAGATCCTTTCAAGTCGCAGCTACGCCAATCTGCGCGAGGGCAGCAAAAGCATTCTGTCGCGTCTGCCGGGAGCATGGGAAATTGCGCGACGCACCGAACAAATTGCCAAAGATATTCTAGTGCCCGGCAGCGTATTCGAGGAGCTTGGCTGGAACTACATCGGCCCCATCGACGGCCATGACCTACCGAGCCTTCTGGATAATTTGCGCCAGATAGGCGAGCTCAAAGGGCCGCAATTTCTGCACGTTATTACTCGCAAAGGTAAGGGTTTTTCACCTGCCGAGGCCGATCCAATCGGCTATCACGCTATCAGCAAGCGCGAGCCAATAGCGGCGCCGCCGCCAAAGAAGTCCGACGGGCCTAAGTACTCCACGGTCTTTGGTCAGTGGTTGTGCGACATGGCCGCCGCTGATCCACGCCTGACCGGCATTACACCGGCCATGAAAGAAGGCTCGGATCTGGTCGCCTTCAGCGCTCGCTACCCAGAACGCTATTTCGACGCCGCTATCGCCGAACAACACTCGGTGACCTTGGCTGCGGGCATGGCCTGCGCAGGCTTGAAGCCAGTGGTTGCGATCTATTCGACCTTCCTGCAGCGTGCCTATGATCAATTGATCCACGATGTCGCGCTGCAAAATCTTGACGTGCTGTTCGCGATCGACCGCGCCGGTCTGGTGGGCGAAGATGGTCCGACTCACGCGGGTAGCTTTGACCTGTCTTATCTGTGCTGCATCCCCAACATGCTGATCATGACCCCCAGTGATGAAAATGAGCTACGGCGCATGCTGAGCACCGGGTACGCCTATGCAGGCCCGGCGGCGGTGCGGTATCCCCGCGGCTGTGGACCCAATGCAACCATCGAGTCCGGCCTTGAGCCCCTCGATATCGGCAAAGGTGTGGTGCGTCGTACAGGTCAACAGGTGGCACTGTTGGTATTCGGTGCGCAGTTGGCGGAAGCATTGCTGGTCGCCGAAGCACTGGATGCCACCGTGGCCGACATGCGTTTCGTCAAACCCCTGGACGCGGCATTGATACGTGAATTGGCCAACACTCACGAGCTGTTGGTGACTGTGGAAGAAAACAGCATCCAGGGCGGTGCAGGCAGCGCAGTGGCGTTGTTTCTCTCCAACGAAAATCTGGTGATGCCGGTGCTCCATCTCGGATTGCCGGATCGCTATGTGGAACCCGCCAAACCAGCCGAGATGCTCGCCGAATGCGGACTCGACGCCGCGGGCATAGAAGCCGCGGTGCGTCGACGCCTAGCGTTGGTTCGCAAAATTTGCGCTACGCCACGAATTGCGATAGGGCTCAAGTAAACCCGTGGGGCATTTCGCCGCTGATAACAGCGCCAATAATGCTCATTGCTGGCAGCAACGCAGTGGCAATCTCAATCGCCCTGCTCGTTGGCCGCATCCCTCTTCCCTCGCGAAAAAACAGGGGATCATCAAAACAGTTCCGCAACCTTACCAGTGAGCCACTGACCGCAGGCTGCCGAACATTCAGATACTTAGCCGCTTTGGAGACGCTTCCTTCGCGAAACATCACCATAAAAACCACTAATAAGTTGAGGTCAATACCTGCAAATTTATGCTCGTCGATATTCATCGATAGAACCCCGAAAGGCTGAAAATTTAGGAATAATGATCGTTTGCTCGCCGAATCTTTAATTTGCGAAGATCGATAGGCTGCTATGCATATTACACGCAGTAGCCTATGACCGGCTCAGTTATTTCGCGCTCCCCTCACCCATGCAACGCTTTCGCCGCCGGCAACAATCCGCGAAACATCTGATGGCGCTGCTTCAGCACACCCTGTTGCTCAACCTTCGGCCAATATCGCGCCTTAACCGGCATGCCCGCCTGCAGTAAATCCTCGCCCTGCCCGTTCGCTAAAAATCCCAACTTGGCAGCGCCAATACACGCGCTGAGGTCACTGCCTTGCAGCGTATAGATTTCCCGATCAAGAATATTGGCTAGCAACTGCGCCCAGTAATCACTGCGCGCACCACCTCCCACCAATGCGCACGCATCCACCTGTGCCCCAGCAGACTGCACTGCGTTCATCGCATCCAGCAAACCGAAACCGACCCCTTCCAGTACCGCATAACCCAGCATGGCCGGTGAGCAGTCGTGCCCAAGATTCATGAAGCCTCCGCGTAACAGAGGATCGTTGTGTGGGGTTCGTTCGCCTGCGATATAAGGCAGGAAAAGTGGATATGAGAGCGGCACCGACTGATCCACCGGCACAAGCGTCTGCACCTGCAGCAACAAGCTTTGCTCATCGGGGAAGCCTACTAACTGCGTCACCCAACGCAAGCAGCTGGCGCCGGCCAGCATGGCGCCCATGGTGTACCAACGGTCCGGTATGGCATGACAAAAGGTGTGCACCGCATGCGCGGGATTACCGGCGACGTGATCGGTGATCGCCACAATCGCGGCACTGGTGCCCAAGGTGATGAATGCGTCGCCGGCATTGATCGCGCCGATTCCCACCGCCGAAACCGGGTTGTCTCCCCCGCCACCCGCAATCACCAGCCCAACCGACAAGCCCAGACGCTGCGCTGCAGCCTCATTCAACTCGCTCGACACAGCGCCGCCTTCAACCAAGCGCGGCATTTGACCCATTTCAAGCCCAGTTGCACGCACGATCGGTTCAAACCAGTCGCGCTTGGCCACATCCAGCCACAGCGTACCCGCAGCGTCCGAGACATCGCTGATGCGCTTGTCGGTGAGCCGTAAGCGCAGGTAATCCTTGGGCGACAGCACGCAATCAATCTCGCTGAATACCTCTGGCTCATGCTGTTTTAGCCACAGCAATTTAGGCGCAGTCAGTCCGGCCATTGGCAGACTGCCAGTAACCTCAGCAAATTCAGGGTGCTCGCGCGCCAGTTGCTCGGCCTGAGCTGTCGCCCGTGAGTCATCCCACAGAATCGCCGGGTACAGAACACGGTCGTCATCGCCAAGCAGCACCGCGCCGTGCATCTGCCCGGACAGCCCAATGCAGGCAATGCGCGAATAAGCATCCGGTTGACGCAGGCGCAGTTGATCCAATGCATTCAGACAGGCTTGCCACCAATCCTCAGGATGTTGTTCGGACCAACCGGTGTGCGCGCGGAGGATTTTCAGTTTAGCCCCGGCATGGGCCAACACTGTGCCGTGGGCGTCCAACAGTACGGCTTTTAGTTCCGAGGTACCAAGATCAATCCCGAGGGAGACAGCGATGCTCATAGACACCCACATGAATTTCGAACGCGTAACGTTGGCGCCAAACGCACCGTTTGCCGCTTACCCTCAGGCGACTCGATGCGTTTAAGCAGTAATTTCACCGCTCGCGCGCCCAATGCCTCTACCGGTTGCGCGATTACGGTCAGGCGTGGGACAAAAAAATCCGCCCAGTCAAAGTCATCAAACCCCACCAGCGCCATCTGCCCGGGCACCGCAAGATCCGCATCGCGCAGGGCGTGCATGGCACCGATGGTCATCATGTTGTTAGCAGCCATAATCGCCGTGGGTGGTGAAGCCAGCGTCATCAATTGCTGCGTAGCCAGTCGCGCAGGTTCGCTGCTCGACTCGCCATTCACCAGCAATTGCGGATCAAATGGCAAACCTGCTGCACTCAACGCAGCCCTATAACCTTCGATACGTTCTTGCGTGGTGCTGAACCCTCGACGACCGGCGACCAGTCCGATTCGTCGATGGCCATGCTCAATCAAATGCGTAACCAAAGCCTGAGAAGAGTGTTTGTTCTCGACACCTACCTGATCGAAATCCTTCGCGGCCAGCCTGTCCACCAGCACCGTCGGTATTTGGTTAGCCCGCAGATACGCCAGGGTTTGTTGCTGTTTATTGTCCATTGATGGTGCCAGCAAGATGCCGTCGACCCGTCGATGGTGCAGCGCTCTCACCACGCGCAATTCCTGCTCGGGATCATCGTGAGTGTCCACGTACAACATCATGATTCCGTGCTTGGCGCATTCAGTTTCGATGGCGTGCACCGTCTCGCTGAAGTAATGGTTAGAAAGCGCCGAGATTGCCACACCAATGGTATTGGTCGTCGACCGGGCCAACGACCGGGCCAATGTATTGGGAATGTAATCCAGTTGCTTGATCGCCATTTCGACGGCAAGCACGGTGCTCGGACTGACCTTGCGCGTGCCGTTCAGCACGTGAGAAACCGTTGAAGTCGATACGTTGGCCAGTTGCGCCACATCATCCATCGTAACCACTGCGATCACTCCGCCCCGTGCTTCACATTAAACGAGTCTTGTTAGCCAAGACCCACTACTCGTTAGTGCTGAGTCCAACCGGTGTAAGAAGCAATGTTGTCACGGGTGATCAAGGTCGGCGCAAGCAGTTTGACCTTGTCCGCCGGTGGCTTGCCGTTGAGCAGGTCATAACCGATGGTCACCGCATCCTGCGCTTGAGCCCACGGGTCCTGACTGGCCGATGCCTGGATAGAAGAACCAGCAGACTTCAACGCACCTTCGATGTCCGGCGCACCGTCGACCGAAGTAATAATAATGCCGCTGCGTTTCAGTTGCTTGGCCGCCAGATCGCTGCCAATGGCCTGAGGATCATTGATCGTGAACAACCCATCGATTTTAGGGAACCGCACCAGATAACCCTGCATCGCATTCAAGCCACCTTCGCGAGAGCCCTTGCCGTCCTGATCGTCTGACAACACCTTGATCCCCGGCGCTGCCGCTAACACCGTTTTACAACCATGAACCCGGTCAGTAACGGCGGTTACTTGCGGGCCGTTCTGGATGATCACGTTACCTTTGCCGGACAACTTGTCGACGATGAACTGACATGCCAGGCGTCCGGCCAGATCGTTATCGGTCTGTACCGTCGCATCAACGCCCTTGGCATCCACGTCGACAGCTACCACGACGATGCCGGCCTTGCGCGCTTTACGGATCGCAGGCTCGATGGCGGCTGGGTCGGTGGCATTCAACAGGATCAAATCGACACCCGCCGAAATGAAGTTATCGATCTGGGTGAATTGTTTGCTGAGGTCGTAGTCCGCCGAGACCGCAGTCACCTTGACCTTTGGGTTGATCTGCGTCGCTTTTGCCTTGGCGCCGTCCACCAGTGCGACAAAGTACGGATTACCCAACGAACCGACGGTGATGCCTACCGCGTTTAAATCCCGGGCCTCCACACCCGCAGACAAGGTCGCGGCCAATAACAGCGAAGCAACGGCAGGAAACTTGAGCTTGAAGTTCATGGCTTATCTCTTGTGGTTATTGTGATAGAGCTAGATTCCAGAATCAGGTCCGCGCACCGGATTGGCGATAACGATCCAGCGCCACGGCGCCGATTATCACGATGCCTTTGATGATGTATTGCCAGATGTCAGACACGCCCATCAGCACCAGGCCGTTGGTCAGCACAGCAATGATCAAGGCACCGATCAGCGTGCCGCCGATGGTCCCCACCCCGCCGGTAAAACTGGTGCCGCCGAGAATCACCGCAGCAATTGCGTCGAGTTCGTAAGATTGGCCCAATTGCAGGCCGTTGGCCGCCGACAAGCGTGACGCAGTCATTACCGCTCCCAAGCCAGCCAATGCACCGGACACCGCGTACACAAACAGCAGCACCCGCCAGACTTTAATACCCGACAAGCGCGCAGCCTCTGGGTTGCCGCCCACCGAGTAGATGTGCACGCCCATCACCGTACGCCGCAAAATGAACCACGACAACGCCACGACACACACCGCAATGATCACCAACCACGGCACGCCGAGGACCGAATCGTTACCGATGAACGCGAATGGCAAATCCGGGTTGAACACGGTTTTGTCGTCCGCCATCAGCCGAGCCAGGCCGCGCATCGCAGTCAGCGCGCCGAGGGTCACGATGAATGGCGGCAAACGCATGAACGCAATGAGTCCACCGTTAGCGAGACCCAATAACAAACCGAAACCGACCCCGGCGACGATGCCCAGCATGCCAAACTGCGGCGATGTCGAGACCAGCATCGCCACCACTGCTGACGCCGCCAGAATCGCGCCTACCGACAGGTCAATCCCGGCAGTGAGGATCACAAAGGTCATGCCCGCAGCCAGCACCACATTGACCGATGCCTGCTGACTAATGATCGACAGATTCTGCACGGTAAAGAAGTTTTCGCTCATCAGGGCAAAGCCCACCAGCAGCAAAATCAGCACTGGCAACATGCCCACCGTACGCAGCAGTTCACGCACTTTCTCGCCTCTACCAACCGCCACTACAGCACCGGTATTGGTGACTGGCACTCCCATGGCATCGGTCTTCTCAGTTTTCTCATTCATGGCGGTCGTACCTTGAGTGCTTGGTCAGAGTCATCGGATCAGGCGGCGTGTATCTCAGCCTGCTCAGCCCCGGTGGCGAGATCGATGATTGTTTCCTGCGTAATCTCACGCCCGGAGGTACCGCCCAACTCCGCCACCAACTGGCCCTCGCGCATGATCAATACGCGGTCGGAGGTGCCGATGATTTCCGGCAGTTCACTGGAGATCAGCACAATGCCAACCCCGGCTTTGGCCAGTTCATTGATGATCCGGTAAATCTCTGATTTCGAACCAATGTCGACGCCACGGGTGGGTTCGTCGAGGATAAGTACGTGCGGTTTGACTTCCAGTAGACGTGCCAACAGGACCTTCTGTTGGTTGCCCCCGGACAAGGCGCCAACATTGACCTTGCCCGAGCCAACCCGGATCGACAGCGAGCGAATGGCGTCGTTCGAGCGTTGCGCACCGTGCTCTAGGTCCAGCACCCCGTAATGGGCATCGGGCACGCAAGCGCAGACATTGATGTTGCCGCGAACGCTCATGTCGAGAAACAGCCCTTGGGCTTTACGGTCCTCGGTGAGGTACACCACCCCAGCACGGATCGCATCGGCGGGGTCACGCAGCTGCGCGACGGCCTGCCCCGCCACTTCCAGCGTGCCGGACGTTCGCGGGTCGGCGCCAAAGATCAACCGCGCCAATTCAGTCCGTCCAGCGCCCACCAGTCCGGCAATACCCAGCACTTCACCCGCATGGACATCAAAGCTGCAACTGCGCACTCGCCCACCATCGGCCATGTCGCGTACACGCATCACCACCGCGCCGGGATCGTACGGCGCGTGTTCTTTCTTGTAGAAGCCAGACAAGTCGCGGCCGACCATCATCTTCACCAGCACTTCGGCAGACAGCGCCTCGCGTTCGAGCACGCCGACGTATTCACCGTCGCGCAGCACCGAGACTCGGTCCGACAATTCGTAAATTTCAGCCATGCGATGGCTGATATAGATAATTGCCAGGCCCTGCGTGCGCAGTTGCTTGATCAGGTCGAACAGCCGGTCAGTCTCCCTGGACGATAACGGCGTAGTGGGTTCATCCATGACCAGAATTTTTGCGTTGGCGTGCAGCGCTCGGGCGATTTCCACCAGTTGCCGCTCGGCAATGGAAAGCGCGCTGACTTTAGTCAGCGGCGTGAACTGGGCACCTAGCCGTTTCAGCACATCGACGCAGCCGTTTTGCATTGCCTTGCGGTCGGTGGTCCAGCCAGCACGCAATTCACGGCCGAGGTAAATATTCTCGGCAACACTCAGGTTCGGGCACAGGCTCAACTCTTGATAGATGACTGCAATGCCGTGCTCTTTGGCTGTGAGTGGGTTGTAGGTGGCGAGCGTTTGACCATTGATGCGGATTTCACCACCAGGGTCGGCCTGATAGGCGCCAGAGAGGATTTTCATCAACGTCGATTTGCCTGCACCGTTCTCGCCCATCAGCGAGTGAACCTCTCCCGGATAGACTTTCAAGCTGACGCTTTTCAAAACGCGCAAACCGTTGAACGTCTTAGAGATACCGTGCATTTCCAAAAGCGCTGGTGTTGCAGACGAGGGCGTCATGGGCGCGCCCGCGACTGAAACGTCGTGGGCGGATTTTGAAAGGGGCAAAACAAAAACGGGATTAACTGACCAGGCACGCTGTTCATTTTTATCCTCACGCATTTTTATTTTTATCGTGGGCCTGCGCCGAAAGTGGGGCCCCGGCGCGACCTGATTGCAATCGACTCTAGTCAGATAAATTCATTTACGCAAGCGCTTGCGCAAGCACTTGCGAGGTCAACAAATAGTTAAATTTATTTGGGGTTTCCACATTGTCTGTAGGGCCAACGTGTCGGCTCCTACAGATAATCTTGCAAATTAAAACGTCGACTGCACCTGAAGTCCCGCCACGACCCCGTTCTGCACTTCCCTTACGCCACCCGGATGGGCGATGTATTGCAGGTTGGGCCTGACGTTCAACCAATGGGTGACTTGCACGCCATAGTTAAGCTCGACGTTGTACTCAGTGTGTTGTTCTGGCACGTAGTCGGCGTCGTCATAGCTAAGGCCACTGGCTTCGTTGGCGGCTTTGGCGTTGCGCAGGTAGAGGTTGCTGGCGTGTAGACGAGCAACACCGAAGCCCAGCGTGTCTGTAGGACGGGCGTCGAAGGGGCCGGTGTAAACCAGGCTGACTTTTTGATAGCTGTCTATCGGGGTGGTGGCGCGGTCATAAAAGCTGGTGTTAGCGGAGATCGTCAGACCGCGTGAGGCATCGCCATCAACGGTGGTGAGCTGCTGCTTGCCGGTCAGCCACCAGCCATGACGGCTGCTGTCGCGGCGGTAGTCTTCGCCGGATAAAGCGGCCGGTTGGTTGTTGGCATCTTTGTAGACATCGTCGGTGTTGGCCGTGCTGTAGTAATAACCAAGGTGGTATTCGCCTGGCAGATTGTTAACGGTCGGTGCCCAAACCAGCTCCACCGGTATCAATGCACCCGTGGTACCCGCGCCATTCAGCTTGAAGCCGTTGTCATTTTCCAGATTGGACGGATTAACGTCAAACACACCGACTTGCGCGTACACCGAGTCTGTCAGTTTGTATTTGACCCGAGCGGCCCATACGCTGATTGGGCTGTTGTAGATGCTGTCGACATAGTTACCTGGTTGCGAGCCACAGAACGCCAAGTTCTGGAACAGGCAATCCTCGACGCCGAATTCATCACTGAAGGCGAAACGGCCAGCCTTGATATTAAGCGCGCTGTCCAACCAACCTTTGCTCAACCACAACTCGCTGAGACGAGTGACGCTGCCCGTGCCCTGCACTTCTTGCGTGGCAGAAAAACTGCTCGCGCGCGGGTCGTTCAGGTTATCAGTATTAAGGTTGTCGCCGTTGCGGTTGGTGACCTGGATCATGAACTGGGTGTCGTCCCAACCCATCAGCTTCTGCAGATCAACCGTTGCACCCAAGGTGAACTGGTCGGCATAGCGGGTAGTGTGATGCTTATCGTAACCTCCGCGTAGGTTTGAGGCCGACTCACCGGTGTACCCCATCTGGACGTCGACACCTTTTTCGAGCCACTCGGTGCGTAAGCCACCCCAGTCGCCGGTCATCCACTGTGAATCAGCTGAAAATGCGTCTTGCGCCTGAGCGCTGACCGCCCAGCTGGACGCTGCACAGAATGAGATAAGCAAGCCAAAAACCTGCGTCGGTTGCAGGTGGCGAGTAGTTGATCGAAACATTTATTTTTCCTGTTTTCTATGGCGCAACGACGGCCGGAGAATTCCTCGACGTCGATACTTTCCTGAAATGCATTCGGCTGATGGAAGCGAGGGCAGAGCCGAAGCGCGACAACGTTACAATATAACGCCATCCTTTTCAAAGAAGAATGTTTCCCATTAAACAGTTCTCACCGCCCTGTGCGTTTCTGCTATCACTGCTAGCCAGGCGCTAAACGATTCTAAGGCAGCACTCAACCGAGGGGATGCACCCCTGAGGAGCTAAAGGTCTGGGCAGACATCGAAGCGTTGAAGGCCGAAGCCGTGGCATCAAGGATTTGATGCCTGGCCGGCTGTAATGGCGTTAGACGGTAAACTTCATCACCAACGCATTCAGTTCGGTGGCCAGCCGTGACAACTCATGGCTGGCTGTTGAAGTTTGCTCTGCGGCAGTTGATGAGTGGGCAGAAAGGTCGCGAATGCTCATCAGGTTCTGGTCCACCGACCTGGCAACTTGGGCCTGTTGTTCCGAAGCAGTGGCAATCAGCATGTTTCGGTCACTGATATTGATAATCGCCGCAGCGATTTCCACCAGCGCGGCACCGGCCTCATGGGCGATCAGCAATGTGCTGTCCGCCTCTGTTCTGGTCTGGACCATAGACGATACGGCATGCTGTGAGCCTTCCTGAACACCCTTGATGATCTGCTCTATTTCCAGGGTTGATTGTTGAGTTCGGTGAGCCAGGGCACGGACCTCATCGGCCACGACTGCAAACCCCCGGCCCTGATCACCCGCCCTTGCAGCTTCGATAGCTGCGTTCAGGGCCAGCAAATTTGTCTGCTCGGCAATCGACCGGATCACCTCCAACACCTTGCTAATGCTTTGCGCTGAATGCGCCAGCTTTTCGACTTGCTGGCTGGTTGCATTGACAGTTGCGTTCAGGCCTTCAATGGAAGTGATGGTCTTGGCTACGCGTTCGCGGCCACGTTGAGTGGAGCGCTCTGAATCCTGGGTGGAGACTGATGCCGCCGACGCATTGCGGGCCACCTCTTCCACAGCCGCTGTCATCTGGTTGACCGCCGTCGCAGCTTGGTCCGTCTCCAGGCTTTGCTGCTGAATGCCTCGGTTGGATTCCTCGGTGACTTGGCTCATCTCCTCCGCCGCACAGGCCAGCTGAGTTGAAGAACTGCCTATCAGCCTGACGGTGCTTCGCAGATTACCGAGCATTGCTGCGGTTGCGATCTGCAATTCAGTGATTTCATCTTTGCCGTCTATCGAAATGTCCCGACGAAGATCATTGTTGGAGATTTCTTTGCTCGCGTCGACCAACGCCCTCAATGGCGCGGAGATACTTTTGGTGAAGATGATCGCCAGTACAATGGTGGCAAGGATCGAACACAGCAACAGTACAACCGCGTACAAAACACCGCTGTCGTAAGCCGCTCGGGATTTGATACTCGACTCCAACGCACTCTGCTCATTGATCTTGATCAACTGATCCGCGTACGCCTGCATTTCCTTGGAAAGCGGGATGATGTGGATGTTTATATAGGCGAGCGTCTCGGTCAATGAAAGCGCATCACCCGCGTCCACTACGGTCTTGAGTTGGTCGCTGTAAGGACCTAGATCATTGGCCAGCGCTTGATAAACGTTGCGTTCTTGCTCACCGGAAACCAGCTTTGCATAGCCGTTGATATCAGCTTTCATAGCGTCTTGATACTTTCCAAGACTGGCCAGGAAATCTTTCCTTTCTGTATCACTGGCTGTGATCAGCTTGAACGTTTCCAGGCGCATTCGTAACAACGAGGTGGCGATGACGCCCGCTTGCCTGACACTGGGCATCGAGTTTTCCTCGATATCGGCAGTCAATGCTTGCATTTGCCGCATATTCCACATCGATATGCCACTTGAAACCGTCATCAATACAATAACGACCAGAAAAAAAAGCCCCGCACGAGTTCCTATCTTCACACCTCGAATCGTCATGAGCGACTACCTTTCTTATTGTTGATACGGGCAACAGTGCGCCGTTTGCATAGTGCCATTGAGGCCGGACGGCGTGTGAATAATTTGTTCAACGACCCACGATATATAAAAAAAGTTAGTTGCTTAGCTAACGAACAGTGCCAACATAAACCGTACTGACAAAAACATTGGCTTCATCTTGTCTCGTCCATGAGTGTCATTTTCGGGACGGCGGTGAATGTGCGTACAGGTAAATTAAACAGTTACGGGTAATGCAGAACCGCACATAAACGTACAACATCACATCCATTCGCACAGGTGATGCCTTGCGTTTCAACCGGCTCTCTTTGCGGGTGAAACTTAACCCTTGGCAATCAGTCATCCACACTGTTATCCCTACACTCTGTGGGTGGCGGCAAACGAGATGGGCTCTTGGACACTTCATCAGATAGACGTAACAACTTCTCACTGGACGGGCTGAACTTCTTTCTTGCCGATGTCCGTGACGGCCTGGGCCCTTATCTGGCCATTTATCTGCTGGCGGTTCATCACTGGGAGCCGGCCAGTATCGGTGTGGTCATGACCCTCGCCGGTATCGCCGCATTGATCACGCAAACTCCTGCCGGAGCATTGATCGATCGGGTACACAGCAAACGCGCAGTGATCGCCGTGGCAGCGCTGCTAGTGACCATCAGTTGCCTGCTGCTGCCTTTCATTACGTCATTCAGTCTGGTGGCGCTGACCCAGTCGATCAGCGCTGCTGCCGCTTCGGTATTCGCCCCAGGTATTGCCGCTATTTCGCTCGGCATTACGGGCCCCCGCGCCTTCACCCGCCGAACGGGACGCAACGAAACCTTCAACCACGCGGGTAACGCCTGCGCGGCATTGTTGGCCGGAGGATTCGCTTACCTCTTTGGCCCGGTTGCCGTGTTCTATTTGATGGCGACCATGGCCCTCGCCAGTGTCATCGCCATCAACTTCGTGTCGGCTGACGCCATTGATCACGACATCGCCAGGGGCTTCGATACGCATAAGCCAACCCATGCTGAACACCCATCCGGGCTGCGCTCACTGTTGAGCAACAAGCCCTTGCTGCTATTTGGTACCTGCTGTGCGTTGTTCCATTTGGCAAATGCGGCGATGTTGCCGTTGGTGAGCCAAAAGCTTTCATTGGTCAATTTGCAAATGGCCACACCGTTGACGTCGGCGTGCATCGTTGCTGCGCAACTGGTGATGGTCCCTGCGGCGTGGCTAGTCGGCACCAAGGCCGATCAATGGGGACGCAAACCGCTGCTGTTGGCCGGGTTCTTGATCCTGCCCATACGCGGAGTGCTGTATACCCTGTCAGACGACCCGTATTGGCTGGTCGCCATACAGATGCTCGACGGCGTCGGTGCAGGCCTGTTCGGCGCGCTGTTTCCGTTGGTGGTGAAAGACCTGACCCAAGGCACGGGACGTTTCAATGTCAGCCTCGGCGCACTCACCACTGTGTTTGGGCTCGGCGCCGCGCTGAGTAACAGCCTGGCTGGTTTCGTGGTTCAAGGCGCGGGTTACAGCGTGGCGTTTCTCACGCTTGCCGCCATTGCTGGTGGGGCGTTTGTGCTGTTGTGGGTGGCAATGCCAGAGACGTTGCGCGCAGGATCTTCAACGCACACAAATCCGCCCCTGATATGCTCGCCCAACCTGGATCAAGACTAGGCAATATCGACACCCATGAACAACGGGAGATCACCCCGATGCACGCACATAACATCCCGGTAGCGTTGGCATTGCATGGCGGTTGCGGCGTCATGGCGGAACATGAAATGAGCACGCGGGAATGGCAAGAAGCGCGCGATGCGTTGCAAGCCGCATTGACCGCTGGATGGCGCATTTTGCAACATCAGGGTTCCGCACTGGATGCAGTACAGGCTGCCGTGGTGGTGCTGGAAGACTCCATCTACTTTAATGCTGGCTACGGCGCCGCGCTGAACGCCGATGGCGAACATGAACTGGATGCCTCGATCATGGACGGCACGACGTTGGCGGCCGGGGCTGTGTGCGCTGCGCGGCATATTCGTAATCCGATTCTGGCTGCACGGTACTTGCTCGAAGGTGGTGACGCGGTGCTGTTGACTGGGGCCGGGGCGGATGCCTATGCGCAGCAACAACGGCTGGCCTGTGTGGAGAACCAATATTTCACCACCCCACGCCGGATTGAAGCCTTGAGCAAAATGCGTGAACACCAAGCAGCTGGTACCTTTAAAACTGCGCGTGAATCGGAGAAACATGGCACGGTCGGCGCTGTAGCGTTGGATAGCCTAGGCCACTTGGCTGCCGCTACCTCCACCGGGGGTTACACCAACAAACCGGTCGGCCGGATTGGCGATAGCCCAATAATTGGCGCAGGCACTTATGCCCGTGATGGCGTCTGCGCGGTCTCGGGAACCGGCCAAGGCGAACTGTTTATCCGACATGTTTTTGCCCACGACATCGCCGCCCGCATTCTCTACGGCAACGAAACCCTTGAGCATGCCGCGCAACACCTCATCATGGGTACATTTCATGAGCAAGGCATCGGTGCTGGCGCTGTCGCTATCGATGGCCAAGGCAACGTCAGCGCCCCCTTCAACACCCTCGGCATGTTTCGCGGCTGGGTGAACGCAGACGGCACTGGGGTGGTTGCCAGTCATCAGCAGGAATTCCCGTTTGTGTTGCCGTCCTTGGTGTGATCAAAAACCGCGCCTGGGGCAGGCATCGGAGACGGTGAAATCGTAAGCGTTCCGGGATGTATAAAAGAGCTTGGTTGCTTACGCTGGTCTTCATAGCCCTCCAGAAATTAGCTTTGGCATAGGCTAGGCCAAAGGCCTGAGGGGCCTTTGGTGGCGGCGCGGTGAATACCCAAGATGAACTGCCATCGCTCAATGTCAATTGTGCATGGACTTGCCATATTGCACGCATCGACACGGCATCGTTGGAGTGAGTTGTTTCAACGCGGACTCTGTGGGAGTTGGCTTGCCGACGAAAGCGCCAGTGCGGCCACCGCAGGTTTTCTGGTTGGTAACAAACGTTCAATCCACATACTCCACATACCGCGCCATCAAGTTCGGGCGGTGGAAGGTGTCGATTTCATCGATCTTGCCACGCATTTCGTAGAGCGCTTGGTCGAACGTGGTGTCATCCATGTCGATCCACAGTCGTGGATTGCGGCCGACTTTCCGGTCGTATTGCGCTGTCACTGGATCGAGATGACGGTATTGCTCGTAGCGCGGCAAGTCGGGCAGCGGGCGGCTGGTGTCCATGTAGTTTTGTATGAAGTCCCACAAGGCGCAGCACAACTGACCTTCGCCGGGGGCCAATAGAGGACGGAAACTGATGACGATGTCGCGGTAGCGATGGGCGATGTACAGCACATTCATCGACAGGCCCTGACGATCCGGGATAGTCGCAATGTAGGCGTCGAACTCGTAGAACGGCGCGGTCAGCTCACCGATGGTGCCGTTCTTTTTGTACTCGCCGTTGTTGTCGTAATCGAAGAGCGTGACGAGGCCGGTTCGGCGGTTGATTTCCCAGATTGGGCCTCGGGAGGGTTTGACCCAGAGGTGGGGGAAGTGGTAGATGACTATAGCGCCAAGCGCCCAACAGAAGAGAGGAACACCTAGCAGCCAAGAGAAAAGTCCTGAAAATAACCCACTAAACAGATCACTCCAAGATGCTTTTAAAGAAAGTCCAAGTACAACGAATGTAATGAGAATAGCCGGAAATAAAATGATGAAGAAACCTTTTCCAAGTACCAATAGGTATACCCAGAACTGGGACTTTTTCGACCATAGAGAAAATCTAAAATTTTCATGATTGTGCCGGTCATGAAAGTCCACGTGCTCATATGGAGCAGGCACATAAGTACCTAGAGTTAATTGCTCCATTTTTTTATGCTGGCCTGTTTCGACACGGCGCAGGTCTTCCGGTGCCGCCTCTATCAAAAAGTCATCCGGTGCGACTTCATGCGCCATCCCCCATGGCAAACGAGTTTTGGCAAAGCGCTTTATCCAAGAGCGCTCGGCCGATGGTTGTTGCCTGGGGATGCGATCTGCTCGATACGCCGTCGCCGCGTAGTAAGGCAAGTTGGGCGAGTTCATTTATCGCCCCGCGCTTTATGGGTGGTTTCATCCGCCCAGAACAGTTGTTCCACTTCCTTGAAGTTAGGTGTGGCGTGGGCCGAACTGAACGGGGTTGGGTCTTTAGGTTTTGGTGCGGGGAATACCCAGGATGAACTGCCATCGCTCAATGTCAGTTGTGCGCGGACTTGCCATACTGCACGCACCGACACAGCATCGTTGGAGTGAGTTGTTTCAGCGTACCTCTCCCACGGTGTCTCAATGAACATTTCCAATCCATTGCTTTCCCGCCGATAGGCACTTGGCTCTGTTTCGGGATATAGCTGGGTCTCTATGCGAGGCGGCCCGTCAAAGCGAGTCTGGAATCGACGAACCATCATCAGCGCACACGATGCTTTGGTGCTGAGGTCGCCCAGCCCAGTAAAAAGGCCGGGCAAGTTGCTTTCGATTCGAACGCGGGTATCGGCTGCACGCACACGCTTGGGTATTGGATTGTAGTGTTCATTGTAGGCCGGAAAGCTGTATTCCGGATTGCGTTCAACGGTGATGCGAATGTCGGCAATCAGGCTGACTAGGTAGTAAAAAGCCTGTTTGGGATCTTGCAGATGGGGCGCTCGGTCGTTATTTGGACCGAAAGGCCCCGCGCTGAGCCAATCTTCAATGGAGGTAGAGCTCAGCCAGTAAACCAGGCCCAGGCCAATGCTGATCAATATCAGGCTGATCCAGCTCATAGGCCCCAAACCAAGGAGCGTAGCTCCGCCAACCATGAGGCTACTTGCAATGCTGGTGAGCCCGCCTGCGGCCATCAGCAAATGGCCCCATATGGCATCGTCGCCCCATTGATAGGCATGCCAGGCGTCGTAAAGGTTGAGGCCAACGAAGATTGATCCGGCGGTTACTTGAGCAAGCAAGCGAGTGGATACTTTGTCGATCAGGCGTTTGGCTAGCTTTTCACCGAGTATCTGAGCACTAACAGTTTGGGGAATAACAAAAAGTGTTTTACGAGCGGCTGCCAGAATCGACTGACTACCAGAAAGTTTTACTGTCAATGCTTCCATGGCAATCACTAGATCCACCCCTGCACCTATGACGCCGCCAGCCGCCCTCGTCCGTCCTTTCTCACGTGCGGTAGCGCTCCGTGCCTCCAACTCATTCCTCAAATTCCAAACCTCCAACATCCCCACCATCGCCGCAAACGGTGTGGAGTTCAGCGCCTTGTACATCCACTCGCTCTTCAACGCTTTCTGGTGTTTAACCGCATCCCCAAGTGCATGGCCCTTGACCTTCTCCTGCTCAGCCATATTCTCCTGCCACGCGGCATTGACTCTCTGGTTAATACCGCTAACCAACTGTGCAATCCGGTGATCCTTGGGCATGGCCATTACGATGGTGTTGGCGTGAAAGCCGCCCCCTGTGCGCAAGTGTTGTGATTCGACCATCGACAACCCTGAAGCGGATCGATAATCAAGCTCCGGCCTGCGCAAGCGCTCCGGAATTTTCGGCAGGTCGGTCAAGCCAAAGACGTACAGGTTTTTGTTTCTGGCCTCTTGGTGGGTAATGAACTGCACCGGGCCAAAGCTACCAGGCAACATGCTGCGCAGTTGCGCCATGGCGCGTTTTTGCTGGTTCAGGTTGATCGCTGGGGTTGGTGGCTTGCCGGATATCCGAACATTTTTGGCCGCTTGCACCGCTCGTTCTGCCGTTTCCACCGAGCCTTGCAGGTTTTCAAAGAAACTGCCCAGCGCCGCGGCCACCGCTTTGAGGGTGCCGGTGAGGGTGTTGTTGAACGAACCACTTCCCACTAAACCTGCCAGTAGATAAGCGTCCAGTGTGTTGATCTGCTTCGGGTCAATGACGTCACAACTGATGGCGCCCAGCAGTGCGTTCGGTCGAAACAGACCATCGCCACCGTTGATGTCTGCCACGGTGGGTTGAACATAAGGCGCGCCCATGTCTTGGGACTCAAGCGCCGGCCATAACATCCGATGCAGCGGATGGGTTTCGTCATTGGCAACATGGTTAATTAGTCGTTGTCCGTCGCTGGGGTCTGTGCTGCCTGTGCTGACACCTTTCACTGCATCGCCAATCGCACCATTGACGGCTAGGGGGTCGGTCTGAGAGGGCCGAGTCGCCAAGCTGGCAAACAGCTGGCTGACGAAGTGCGCGGCAGCAACGTAGTCAAAGCCTTCTATGCTCAGGTGATCAGCAACGGTCTGTTGAGTTCGGCGTGTGGTCAGGCAGTCGCTCAGCAGTGCCTGGCTCAACTCCAGAGATTGCCAGACTTGCTGGCGTTCACTGCTGGCGGTGAACCGGTTAATGTCGAGCCGGCCTTGTAGTTTCAATGCACTAAGCTGCTTATGCATCGGGTTAACGCCGCCGCCCACGGTGGGTGGTACCACCAGTTGTTGCACAAGCAAGGCACTGGCGTGATGCGCGTAGCGGCTGGCGCGGGCGGCACATAACTGCAATAGATGCTGTTGTTCGCTGATCCGGGTGTGCAGGTGACGCAGCCGGTAGTGTGGGTCTTGCAGCATAACGCCGTACAAATTGCGTTGGCGCGCGCGGTGCAGCACATCCGGGACTGCAGGTTGTTCGTGCCAGAGTTCGTCGCCGGCCTGCGGCGTACACAGCTGTCCCATCCAATGCGCCCACGCGCCGGTTTCGATGGAAGCCGCTTGGTATGCCGAGTCACCGCGCTCACAGCGGGTGACGTGGGCATGCGCTTCGCTCAGCGCGAAAACCGGAAATTGCCCACTCAGGTCGCACAGGTAGCGTGCCGGTTGGTCGAGTAGCCATTCATAACCCGGCTGTCGTGCCCGTTGTGGCGCAACCATACTGACCGGAAAAGCTTGCATGTCGTAGTTGAGCCAACTGACGTGAGCTGCGGCCGCCGCCGATTGAGGGGCAAGATCGTGGGCGGTCAGTGCACCAAATGCCTCAAGCATTGCAGTGCCGTCAGGTTTATTACGAAATAGCCGCTTGAACGTTGCAAGAGAGCTTCGCAGGTTCGGACTTTGGCAACGTTGCCGACGCAGCACCGAGTCGTTTTCCAGGCAGCGCAGTCGCGGCCCGGATAACTGGATTTCGCTGAAGCACAACTGCGGCACTACCGGCAGGTCATTCCAACTGGATGGCAGCCAGATATCCTCCAGTGCTTGCCCGGTGGCGAGCCGTGGCCCCGGATCAATATGGTCGCCGAACCGATAACGGTTGAAATCGACGTCGTGATAAGCGGTCTGCTCATCCTCGACTCGCACTTCCAGTTCACGCCACACCCGACCGTCGAGAAACACGTAAATAAAACCCGCGCGGCACATGACCGGGGTGCCTTTGTCTTGGGTGTTATTGGTGCCGGGCAGCGCGACAAACGGCACCACTGGGACGATCTGATTCCACTGGCCATCGAACTCGCGAGTGGTGATCGAGACCTCGGGAAGCGGTACGCGGATCGGTGGGCCCTCGACGCTGGCGATTTCCAGCCACAGGCGGTGTTTGAAGGTGCTGGACCAGCTCCAGACGTGAAGGGCGCTGCTCAGTAGAGAATCGCCCGTCAGACGTTCAGGACGGTCCGAGTCGGTCAGGGCATCTAGACGGCGTAGGCTGTCATGCTCATAAAAGGCCAGCCGCTGAGTGTCCGGGTGATCGTTGCCAGTGACCTGGACGATCAGCTTGTTGATTTCGCAGCAAGGGCCGCGGCTCAGTTTGCTTTGCGTCATATCAGGACTCCTGTCCGTTGGGCATCAATGGTGAAAGCGTCTGCTCAAGGGCCTGGCTCTGTTCAAGACTGATGGACAACAGAGGCTTGGTAGCGATCGGAAGCCAGGAAGCAGCAGTGGGGTTGTCAAGGGTTTGCCAGTTGGTGTCACTGGTCGAGTGCCACTGCAGGCGGCTGATCGGTCCCAGCCAGTCGGCGAGGTTTTCATGGGTACACGCGGAAAAAATCGGACCCGCTACCTTGGGATTCCAGTAGTGCAGCATGCCTCGTCGGGTCTGTTCGAAACGGACGATGAGGAGGTGTCGCAGGTGTGCAAGCAACGCATCGCGGGAATGCTCGCTTTCAATCAACAGGCCAGGCCAATCAGTGGGTGCCTGACGTACTAACTGTGAGAGTGTTTGTGCGCTGTCATCGGCCACCAGCAGAGGGCTGAACTCTGCGTAGACGGCCAGTTCTGTCGAATCAAACAGCGGCACGAAGTCTGGGTGATCGACGTGTCGAAATAGCTCAGCCAGCAGCTGTTCTTTAGGTTCCAGTAGCATCCAGACGCTCATGAGCGGACTCCCTGGCTCACGGCCTCGCGACAAGGGCAATCCGCAAGCGGGCAATCCATCGGCGTGCCGTCTTTGGGCTTCTGGCACAATTCAATAATCGCGTCGCCCGC